>DASPOW010000026.1:0-7449 GCA_035625855.1 Candidatus Methylomirabilota bacterium
CCAACAGCCCCGAGGACCAGAATCGTCTGGCCAGCTTTTATTTCCGTAGCCAGGAGGAGCTGGTTGCCAGTCGTCGTCACCAGCGGCAAGGCCGCCGCCTGAATCAAATCGAGCATCTTGGGAACTTTCGCCAGCACCGCAGCTTTCACGGCACAAAGTTCAGCGTAAGTATTGTCCGCCATAGCGAACACTCGGTCGCCGGCAGAAAAGCCTTCCACTCCCGGCCCAAGATTGACCACAGTGCCCGCAATATCCACTCCTATAAGCCCCGGGAACTTGAGCGGGTAAAAATCTTTCGTTAATCCGGCACGCCGCTTGTAGTCGATCGGATTCACGCTCGACGCGGCCACGCGCACGAGTACTTCGCCTGTGCCAGGGACCGGATCGGGATATTCTTCATACTTGAGTACTTCAGGACCGCCATATTCGTGGACAACAATTGCTTTCATCTTTCACCTCCCTGGCTCGGGGTGTGTTTTCTTGCCAGCCACGTCAAGACGAACCTTCACACTCGGGCATCCTGTGCGAAGGGTGCTTAATGTCCAGCCCGCAGTTCAGCGCTTCTCGTACGGGTGGAAGATGTAGTCCTTCGCCTTCACGGCCATATGGCAGGAGTTTCCGCAGTCCGCGTGGGACGTTGGATCGGGGGTGAACTTGTTCGATGCGGCGTCGTAGTTGAACACGGCGTATCCCCCGCCGCCGGTTTTCGGAAATCTCTTGCTGTCCTTCTCCATCACGAATGCCTGCTTGAAAGCGTCCGGCACTTCCACATCGAAAGTCGCTTCCGTGTCCTTCCTCGGTGACCACTGCAACTTCACGATCATGGACCCTTCCGGAAATGCCTTGCCGTTGAGTGGAACGCCAGCCTTGAAAGCCTTAATCATCGCCGGATTCGCGACGATTACCTTCAGCACTTCCGTCTGGCGGGCGGAAGAAACCGTAGACCAGTCCTCATACCCTCTGAAGTCAGAGAACGCGATTCCGTCCGGGGATTTCAGCGAGTACTTGTCGTCGTTTTGGCCTTGTGCATAAAGGGCCACGCCGCCGAGCACGGCAAGCAGCGCCGCGCCTGCAAGGATCGCAACGGCCGCGATGGGCTTTACAACGCTGCGCCGTCCTATCTTTTGGTTTTGTTGTGCTCGCCCCAGAGAATCCGTCATAAGTTCAGTCATCTTGTTCTCTCTTTTCAAGAAGCCGGGCAGACTCCTTCTGCAAGCTGATGTTTCGCCGTTCGTCTTTCGAGCTGAGCTATTCCAGTCTAAGCGGCCCCATCGCGGTTACTTGCCTGACGTACTCTCGGGTGGCTCACGCTTTCCAGGTGGAGGTAATTTCCGATGTGGTGCTCATGGGTGCCGGGCAGCATCATATCACTCCATGGGTTAACGGCGCGGCATCGTTTCTAGTGGTGGGTCGCCGGCCCGTACCAAAAAATCTCTCCATTCATCTTTGGCAAGGAATGGCGCGCCCGGGGAGATTCGAACTCCCGACCCTCTGCTTAGAAGGCAGACGCTCTATCCAACTGAGCTACGGGCGCGTTGCGTGTTCTCATTCTAAGACATTCATGGCTCGGTTCGGGAGCATTTTGGCGTGATGATCGTCGCGCGGCAGCATCCAGCGTTCTCAGGCGCGCCGGAGAGCCGGCGTTTGCTCCAACTGCGTTTTCACCGCAACGCTCAGGCGGCGTATTCCCTCGCGAATCTCCTCCGGCCGCGCGTGCGAAAAATTCAGCCGAAGATGGCGATTGCTCTCTTCGCCCAGGCCATCGGGAGCGAAGAAAGAATCTCCCGGAACAAAGGAAACGTTTTGCTTCAGAGCCTCTTTGAAAAGTTCGTTCGCGTCCATTCCCTTCGCCAGCGTTACCCAGAGGAACAGGCCTCCTTTGGGACGCGTCCAAGTAACTTCGGCCGGGAAAGTTTGCGCCAGAGTCTCGAGCATGACGTCCCGGCGTTCGCGGTAGACGACGCGAAGCCGCTTCACGTGTTCGTCGAGGAAGTTATCGCGGGCGACTTCGTACGCAACGACCTGTGCGAACGTGGAAGTGTGCAGGTCCGTGCCTTGCTTGAGCTGCGCCAGTTTGGTGATGACTTCGGGCGGAGCCACAATCCATCCAAGCCGAAGCCCGGGAGCCAGCGTCTTGGAAAAGGTGCTCAGATAAATCACATTGCCGAGCGTATAGCCGCTATCGCGCGGCACGTTTTCACGATCCAGAACGACGAGCGAGGGAAGATGCTCGCCTTCGTAGCGCAACTGGCCGTAGGGATCGTCCTCGACAATGGGGATGCCGTAGCGATCCGCAAGCAGAACGAGCGTGCGCCGGCGATCCTCTGCAAGCGTGGTCCCGCCCGGATTCTGAAAGTTGGGCAGCACGTACATGAATTTCGGCCCGGCGCGAAGAGGCGATTCCAGCAGATCGATGCGCAATCCATCCTCATCGCAAGGAACGCTCAGATACTCAGCTCCATATGCGCTGAAAGCCTGCAAGGCTCCCAGATATGTCGGCGCTTCGACGAGGATGCGGTCACCTACGTTGATCAAAAGCTTGCCGATGAGGTCCAGCGCCTGCTGCGAGCCGGTGGTGATCAGCACATTTTCGGTTTGCGCCTTGATGCCGTAACGAGACGTGTGCCGCGCGATCATGTCGCGCAGAGGCCCGTAACCTTCCGTCTCGCCGTATTGCAGCGCTGCGGCCGAGTTTTTCTCGAGCACCTTCCGGCAAGCCTCTTCGAATCTCTCGATCGGAAAAAAGTCGCTGGCAGGAAGCCCGCCGGCGAACGAGATGACTTCAGGATTCTGCGTCAGCTTCAAGAGCTCGCGAATGGCGGAACTCTTCATCCCCTTGGTGCGCAGTGCGTAGCGGGACGTCCAGGCAGTCGACATGAAATCTACTTTCCTCTCTTGGCGCTTTCATTCCATGCAAATCGGAGTCTGATACGAACGACTTTCTATATGTATTTTAGACCGAAAAACAGCGGCATATTGCGTTGTATCTCGGCATGTGCGCGAAGGCTCGCCGGCCAAATTGAGTTGTCGCCGCCCGCAATGCACCCGTACCGAGCGGAGACGCGGCTAGCTAGCGAAGGCGTCGAGTTCAGCGCGGCTCGGTGCCGCAGCCTGTGCGCCGCGGCGCGTCACGGAAAGAGCGGCGGCGCGGTTTGCGAAGCGGCACGCGGTGGCGATGTCCGCGCCTTCGGTCAATGCGACCGCCAAGCCTGCGTTGAAAACATCGCCTGCCGCGGTCGTATCCACCGCGTTCACCTTGGGCGCCGGAAGCACTTGCGATCCTTCCGATGTAACTAGCGCAACGCCCTGCTCGCCAAGCTTCACGATCACTGCCGATGGCCCGGAGGCGCGCAATCGCCAGGCCACGTCGAACGCCTCTTGAGGATTCAGGCGCCGCGGCGAAACTCCGGCAAGGATAGCTGCTTCGGTTTCATTGGGAGTGAGTATGTCCACGTTGGCCAGCAGCTCCGCGGACAGAGGAGATGATGGCGCGGGCGCAGGATCGAGGATCACGCGCGCGCCGGCGCGTCGAGCGGCGCGCGCGGCTGCCGTCACCGTCGCAAGCGGGCTTTCCAGTTGCAGAAGAACGTAGGCGGCGCCGTCAAATCGGCTCGCCCACGCCGCAACATCTTCCGGCGAAAGTCTTCCATTAGCTCCCGCCACGATGACGATCGAATTTTGCCCCGAGTCCGCCACGAAGATCAGCGCGATTCCCGTCGTGGAATCGGCGGTCACGAGCACTCCACTCACGTCGCATCCGGCGCTCGTAAGATTCTCGCGCAATTGCCGACCGAGATCGTCGCCGCCCACGCGCCCGAGCATCGCCACGTCCGCGCCGAGCCGCGCCGCCGCGTAGGCCTGATTCGCACCCTTGCCGCCCGGCACCGAGAGAAATGTATGCCCGGTAAGCGTCTCGCCCGCAACGGGAATACGCGGGGCAAAGGCCACAAGATCCATGTTCAAGCTGCCGATAACGAGGATTCTCGATTGCACAGGATTCTCCGCGCGTCGATCAATTCATATCATACAATCCTTCGCCAGCCGGGCAATTCCAGCAAGCCTGCCCGTCCTCCGACGCCGCGAAGGCGATCCGGTGAAAAAAGATGAACGGAACATTCATTTCGAGAGATTCGGTAGTGGAAGCCGGAGAGGAGCGTACTGCTCAAGGCGTCCGCCCAGTCGCGGAAAAAGAACGCATTGTGAGCATCGACGTGCTGCGCGGATTCGCGCTGCTCGGCATCCTGCCCATGAACATCCAGTATTTCTCGATGATCGGCGCCGCCTACCTGAATCCGACGGCCTGCGGCGACGAAACTAAAAGCGCCGCGCTTGCAGCAATCTCGCTGCGAGCGCGGCGCGCGTGAATTTGTAGAACGCCGAGACGATCGAATCTACGGTTTGTCCTTCTCGTCCTTGGGCTTCTCCTTCTTCTGCTTGTCGTCCTTCGACTTTTGTTCGGGGGCCGGCTTGTTTGGCTTGTTCTCAGCCGGAGGTTTCGCCGCGGGCGGAGGAGGCTGCGGACGAGCCGGCGCTGGTTTCTCCTCGGGCTGAGGAGTTGGCCGAACGGGCTGTGGCTTCTCCGCAGGCGGAGAAGGTTGCGGACGAGCCGGCGCTGGTTTCTCTTCGGGCTGAGGAGTTGGCCGAACGGGCTGTGGCCTTTCCGTCGGCGGCGGAGGACGATTCGGCGGTTGCGTCTCGGCCGGCTTTGGCGGCGGTGCGGGCTTCGGCTGTTCGTTGGGCTGGCGATTGTCCGCCCCGCCCGGCCTGGCGTTAGGATTCGCGGCCGGTGGCGGAGCCGGGGGCCTCGGCGCGTTCGCCGGGGCCGGCCTTCCTGCTGCGGCTGGAGGAGGCTGACCGGGCTTGCCCACTCGAGTGGGCGCGCCCATGGTCCGAACGGTCGGCGCGATCTTCACCGTAACCGGCGGCTCCGCGTTCGGCTGGGCCTTCGGCCGGATTGCGCTCAACTCCGAAGCAGCCAGCGGCTTGCCGTTGTTTTTGGCAAGAGCAGATTGCTGCGCGGCGAAAGAGACGGGCGCCGGCGGCGGCGCGCGCTTCGCTACTACCGGCCGCGCCACAAATCTCGCGGGCGGCGCGGGCGCTTTTGCGACGCCGGCACCGGCGACCAAGCTCGTCCGTTGCGGAGCAACTCCGGCACCGACTGCCGTGCCGACTGGCGCCCTCTCAAATTGGCGTGGATCAACTTTCTGGATATTTTGACCGACGGGTCGCGCGGAGACGAAAGCGTCACGCGACGTCACGGTCACAGATGTGCGATTCACGTAGGTCACATTGGTCACGTTGCGATTGGTCTGGTAATTGTTGTAGACGTTTGTGACGTAGACGTTGGTGACATTTGTGTTCGTCACGTTCACGTTGGTCACGTAGCGCGGGCTCACCGCATACGGCGGCACAAAGACCTCGCGCGGCCCCAGTGGGAACCACGCTACTCCGGCACCGCCGCCCGGCCCGCCGACCCAAGCTACAAGCGCCGGCGCGTAAACCGGCCGCACCGCTACGATGGGTCCCGGCAGCCATCCCCAGACGCCGCCATAAACAATCCATCGCCCGTAGTGAAACGGCGCGAATCCCCAGGGCGAGTCGTCCACCCAGGTCCAGCCCCACGGTGAAATCCAGACCCAATGGCCGTAGCGGTAAGGCGCCCAGCCCGCGACGACGCCGGTGGGAACCCACATCGCACCGTACTCCGGCACGTCGCGCCACCCGCCATATTCGTCCAAGTCTTCGTAGCCGGTCATGTCCTGCGACACGTAACGCGGCACGTTGTCTTCGCGACAGTCGCGATCGCTGCACCAGTTGTCGAAATCATCGTTCGGATAGGCGTCATCCACTTCGGAGTCCAACTGATCCGTCCCGGTAATCGTGGCCGTTTGTCCGGCGCGAACGGCAAAAGCCTGGCCGCCGCCGGTGACTTCCCCTTCGCCGCCGCGAACCGTCACGTAGCTCGCGTCGCCGTTCTCATTGACTTCGACGCGGTAATCGCCCGGGCGCAGCAGCGAGAAGGCGATGTTGGGCGTGTCCACTTCGAATGAATCATCTGGATCGAGGCGCCGCAGATGAATGTTCACCGTGCCTTCGCTCACGCTGATCTGCGTGACGTTGTCGTCCAGATTCAGAATCGTGAAGGCTGTGTTGCTGCTCAGGCGAATGGCGGCTGAACCGAGACTTATTTCGGCGAGCGAATCCTGATCCGACCAGAGTTTGTCGCCGATGGTGATCGGCCGGTTGATTTCGGCCGCGCCCCAGTCATCACTTCCGGCAGGTTGAAATGAAACGGAGCCGCGCAGGTAACCCAATCGCCCGACACGAGCCGGAGGATCGTCATCGGCAGCGGCGCTGCCTGGCAGGCAGGCTAAAACAAATGCAATGGCAAGTATTGCTGTGAGAATATGCGTCAGCTTTGAGCGTGTGATCATGAACGTGTGCCTCCTAAAACACCCGGTAGACTATGCCTTCCGGGTCTTTCCCCTCTCCTATATAAGAACTTCCGAACAAGCGTAGCAAGCGATTTATGTGCTGCTGACGAGGACGGCGATGGCTGGCTGGGTTATGTCCCGTCACTCAGTAACTATGATGCCAGAGCAAAAGCCCCGGTTGCGCTCGCCGCTCCCGGGATTCTCGCGGTGACGGCGGTCGAGGCGGTGACACGACTCCTCGCGTGTCGCAGGTGCTGGCTGCGGCGGCGCTGTTTCCACCGTAGTACCTCAGTACCATAGATTCGCATTGCGTGACGGCGCGAAAATTGATGCACGGCGCGGCGCCATCCGGCGACGTGTCCGCAGATTCCGGGGATCTGCACCTCCCGCCTGGGGAAAGTATGCCGTCGAGCGCGAAAGACACCGAAAATCGAGTCGCTGAAACGGGCGGCCAGGTCGTGCAGTCGAATGCCGCCGGGTCGTCCGGCGCATCACAAGCATCACGCGGCGTAGCCGCAAGCTGCGAAATTCCCCTCGAAGTTCACGGCTCGCAAAAGGCGGGCACGCAATACCACACGGTCACTCCGTTCCATGAAGAAACGCGAACCGTCATAGTTTTTCCCCACGGCTGCGTCATGCGCCTGTCCACACCGGTTCACGTCGGCCAGATGCTGGCGCTTACAAATCAAAATACGCAGCGCGGCATGCTCTCGCGCGTGACGCACGTGCGTTCCTATCCGAATCTCAAAAGCTACGTCGAGATTGAATTCACGCAAGTCGATCCCGGATTCTGGTCTATCGATTTTGAAGAAGAAAGCGCCGCGCAGGGATACACGCCGGCGGCGAGCAACGCCCAGCCGGGCTCGACCAAGCCCGATGATTTTTGGGGCACAAGCGCGAGCGCGCAATCCGATTCAACCGCGGCTCACCCTGACGTTCAGGACCACGTTGGTCCCGTCGAGCCTTATTCACCCGTTCCACAAACTAATGCGCCCAGCGCCGTTCCACAGTCATC
>DASPOW010000027.1:0-2348 GCA_035625855.1 Candidatus Methylomirabilota bacterium
TGCGTTTTCAGTTCGGCGGCCACCTGGAAAAAGCCGCGGGGCACTAAAACGCCAAGCGTGCGGAAATGAGCCGCGAAATCCGCATCTTGCCCGACGCAGCGGCCATCGCCGGGGCAGCGGCAGAGGAGTACGTTTCCGCCGCTCGCGAAGCCGTGCAGGCGACCGGGCGATTTGCCGTGGCGCTCTCCGGCGGCTCGACTCCGCGAGTTCTGTACTCGCTGCTGGCCGCCGAAGGCGCGCTGCGGGCTGCAATTCCCTGGGACAAGACTTACTTTTTCTTCGGCGATGAACGCCACGTACCGCCGGACAGCCCGGAGAGCAACTTCCGCATGGCCAATGAAACGCTGCTTTCCCGCGTGCCGCTGAGGAAGGAGCAAGTGAGCCGCGTCAGGGGCGAAATGCCGGATGCGGCCGAAGCTGCGGTGGACTACGAAAAGACTCTGCGCGGGTTTTTTGGCATCAGCGATGCGGAGTTGCCGCGGTTTGACTTGATACTGCTCGGAATGGGTCCGGACGGGCATACAGCCTCCCTTTTCCCCGGCACGGCGGCCCTGCATGTGAAAAACCGTCTCGTCGTTTCCAACTGGATCCAAAAACTCAACACCGAGCGCATCACGCTGACGGCGCCCGTGCTGAACAATGCCGCGCGAATCCTCTTCATGGTGCTCGGAGAAGACAAAGCTGCGGCGCTTGGCGCGGTCCTCGGAGGATCCAGTGATCCGGAGAAGTTCCCCGCGCAACTCATCCAGCCGAAAAGTGGTAAAGTTCTGTGGCTGGTGGACAAGACGGCGGCGCGCCTGCTTTCGAAGGCCGCGACCTAGGAGAGAAGAGAACGCCATGGCGACGACAATGAGCGGCAGCCAGATTGCCCAATACCTTGGCGACAAAGCGGCGTATCTCCTGGAGTTCAGCACGCCGAAAATCTCGAAAGCGCGACTGAACCTGCCGGGACCCGATTCGGTTGATCGTGTTTGGGCCCTGTCCGACCGCAACCCGCGCGTTCTGGCGAACCTGCAACGCATGGTGTCGTGCGGGCGGCTGGCCGGCAGCGGCTATCTCTCGATCCTGCCGGTGGACCAGGGCATCGAACACTCCGGCGGCGCGAGTTTCGCGAAGAATCCGGACTATTTTGACGCGGAGAACATCGTGAAGCTGGCCATGGAGGGTGGATGCAACGCGGTCGCGTCTACGTTCGGCGTGCTGGGCGCCGTCGCGCGCAAGTACGCCCACAGGATTCCATTCATCGTGAAAATCAATCACAACGAGCTGATGACGTATCCCAACAAGTTCGACCAGATCCTGTTCGGCACGGTGCGGGAAGCGTACGACATGGGTGCGGCAGCAGTCGGTGCGACGGTCTATTTCGGGTCGGCGGAGAGCGGAAAACAAATCGTGGAAATCAGCCAGGCGTTTGCGCACGCGCACGAACTGGGGATGGCTACGGTGTTGTGGTGCTACCTGCGCAACAGTGCGTTCAAAAAGGACAAGGACTACCACGTATCAGCCGACCTCACCGGACAGGCCAATCACCTTGGCGTTACAATTCAGGCGGACATCATCAAGCAGAAGCTGCCGGAAAATAACGGCGGGTTCATTGCGATGAACGCCGACGGCGTGAGTTACGGAAAGTTCGACAAGCGCATCTATTCCGACCTGACCAGCGATCACCCGATTGACCTGTGCCGCTACCAAGTCGCGAACTGCTATATGGGGCGGGCAGGTCTGATCAACAGCGGCGGCGCATCCGGCGCAAACGATTTCGCCGAGGCGGTGATGACGGCCGTGGTGAACAAACGAGCCGGAGGAATGGGGCTGATTTCGGGCCGCAAGGCTTTCCAGCGGCCGCTCAAGGAAGGCGTTGCCCTGCTCAACGCCATTCAGGACGTGTACCTCAGTCCTGAAGTGAGTGTCGCCTAAACCGAAAGTATCGGGGGCCAGGACGGCGGAGCCGCCGTTACGGATTGTTCTTGTGGAAGACCTTGCGGCGGATGTCGGGCCAGAATTCCTTCATTTCGTTGGAAACGCCGTCCCACATGATGAGCATTCCCCAGGTGCCCACATTGCGGCCGAAAGTGCGGTCGTCCGCAGGGTGATACACGTTCGAGAAAGCCGCGGCGGCGGCGTTGCCGACGATCTCGGAGTAGTTGAAGCGCATGTGGCCAGAGTCGGTGCGCGCGACAAAAAGCTTGCCAATGGCGTAAAACACCCGCGACCGGAATCTGCCGGTGCTCTTCTGGTAGTAGCGCGGGTCTTCCTTCAATAGCGTCGGGAAGACGGCCGTGGTCATGTAGGTCCCGATGCCGTTGTCCGCGAACGTGGCGCCGTAGCGTTTGCCGTAGGCCTTCCAG
>DASPOW010000028.1:0-2142 GCA_035625855.1 Candidatus Methylomirabilota bacterium
CTGCAAGAGTGCGTCGCGGATTGCTTCCGGGTCCGCGGAGGCGAAGCCCGGGTTCGTTGTGCCTCCGGCGAAACTCGTAAAGAGAGCGCTTCCTTCCGGGGAGCGGCCGGCGAAGAGCGAGGAGTTCCACACCGTGCCGAGGAGCTGCCTTGCGGCGGCGCGCGGAACAAGGAACCCAAAGCCTGACAACGGATGGCCGACTTGCGCGCGAGGGAATCCGGCGTACAGCATGGCGACGGGTGCGTATTCGATGGCGGAGAGCGCAGCCGCCATTCCCGGGGAAAGGGGACGCAGGAGGTTTGCAGCTGTTGCAGCCGGACAGGTCACGACGACGGCAGCTGAGCGGAATTGCACGCGCTCTCCGCCATGGGCGACCTGGAACCGGAACTCCCTTTTTCCCGCGACCGGCTCGGTGGAAATCGCTTCCACCGTGGCGTCAAGCAGAAGGGATTCACCCAGTGATTTGCCCAAGGCGGTCATCAGCGTTTCGTTCCCTCCGCGGAAACTGATGGAGCCGAGGCGCTGCCCGCCTCGCTCCCCGCGGGACTTCATCGCGCCGCGAATGATGCTGCCGTACTTGGACTCGAGTTCGTAAATGACGGGAAACGTCGCGCGCAGGCCGAGGCGCGCGGGGTCTCCCGCGTAGATGCCGGAGACGAACGGGCCGACAAGGCGATCGAGCAGTTCCGGCGTGAACTTCCTGCGGACAAAGTCGGAGATGGACTCGTCGCCATCCGGAGGAATCGAACGCCCAAGGGCGTCGCGAAGCAAGCTCCATTTCGTGCGCGCACCGAGCAGAGAACCGAACAGGAGCTGCGGCGGAGCCAGCGGCACTCGCGTCAGCTTCCCCTCAATGAGGACATAACGGGCCGCTCGGGGGTCGGCGCGGAGCAACTCCGACTCCAGTCCCAGTTCGCGAATCATTTCGAACATGGGCGCGGTCAGCAGGAAGCTCTGCGGGCCCTCTTCCAGCAGGAAGCCATCGCGCCGCACCGAGCGAACAAGGCCGCCGGGGCGCGGAGACTGCTCGAGGACCAGCACCTGAAGGCCGAGTTTTCGCAGATGGTAAGCGCAGGCCAACCCCGAAATGCCGGCGCCGACGACGACGGCCTGGGAGGTAGGGTTCGCGGGCGGCACGGAGGCGGCTAGAGCGTCTTGGAGAACAAAGGCTTGGTCACGAGCCGCTGCTGTTCGAGGTAAGGATCGAAGACCATGGCGACGTTGCGGATGAAGATTCGTCCGAGCCAGGTGGTCTCGATGGCTTCGCGCGACACCGCGAGGAGACCGTCCCGCGCCATAGGATCGAGGCGCCGAAGTTCCTCGGCGAAATAGTCGTCAAAATCGATCCCATACGCCGCGTTGATCTCCGCTTTAGGAATCACCGTGTGGCACAGCAGGCGGCTGATCACGGCGCCGCGGAGCCGGTCTTCATCGGAGAGGCGATAGCCCCGCATCGTGGCCAGGCCGCGCGCGTCAACGGCCTTGGCGTATTGCGCGACCTCGCGCGGGTTCTGCGCGTAACTGCCCTGCACGGAACTAATGGCGCTGACGCCCATTCCGTAAAGGTCGGCGCCGGCCTTGGTTGTGTAGCCCTGGAAATTGCGATGTAGCGTGCGGTTGCGCTGGGCCACGGCGAGTTCATCGTCCGGCCTGGCGAAGTGGTCCATGCCGATGTACACGTATCCGGCGTCAAGGAACTTGGCGAGGCCGGTGCGAAAGATCTCGAATTTGTCGAGCCCTTCTGGGAGATGTACGGCGAAGGAGCCCTGCTGCTTCTTGAGCCAAGGAACGTGCGCATAGCTGAACAGCGCAATGCGGTCCGGGTTCATGGTCAGAATCTGGTCCACCGTGTTCGCAAAGCGCTCCGGCGTCTGGTGGGGAAGCCCGTAAATCAGGTCCACATTGATGCTCTGGAATCCAAGGTTGCGGGCGTCGCGGAGAAGGTCGCGGGTCATCTCGTACGGCTGGACGCGATGAACGGTGCGCTGCACTTCGGGATGGAAGTCCTGAATGCCCATACTGAGGCGATTGAACCCGAGCTTGCGCAGCGTTTCGAGGTGCGCGCGGGAGGTGACCCGGGGGTCGATTTCGATGCCGATTTCCGCGTCGGGCGAGAAAGTGAAGCGGGCGCGTGTCGCCTCG
>DASPOW010000029.1:0-5758 GCA_035625855.1 Candidatus Methylomirabilota bacterium
GTTGCGAGTCACTCGAAAAGCACCCTGGGCGAGGATTTCGTAACCGCGGTAGATGCGCGCGGCGTGCGCGGCGATGACGTCCTGGAGAAAAACGTAGCGAATGGCGCCTTCCGGGGCAGGCACGCGAAAAAGACGCGGCAGGGCGCGCGGGACGGTGATGACTCCGAGGAGCGGCTTGGCGGAGCGGCGGCGTTTGCGCAACAGGAAAGCGATGCACAGGGCCTTGTTCAGGACATGCGGGAAGGGGTGCGCCGGGTCGACGGCGACCGGCGTGAGCATGGGATAGACGCGCCGGTCATAGAAATTCTTGGCCGCCGCGGCGGCGGGGCCATCCAGACGGGCCACGGGAAGAAGGCTAATGGATTCGCGGGCCAGGGCGGGGATGAGCTTCTCGTTCCAGCACTTGTACTGATCGCGGACCAAGCTCTGCATCGAAGCCGTGACCTGCTCGAGTTCCTCGGCCACGGCGAGGCCGTCCGGGCCCGAGTGCCCGTCGCCTTGCTCGATTCGCTGGAGGAAGCCGGCAACACGAACCTCGACGAACTCGTCGAGGTTGTTTGCGGTGATAGCGAGGAACTTGACCCGTTCGAGAAGGGGGTTGCCGGGGTCGTGGGCTTCCTCGAGAACACGGCGGTTGAAGTCCAGCCACTGGAGGTGGCGGTTCAAGTAGTAACGCGGGTTGTCGAGACGCGGTCGTGCCATAAGGCAATCTTGCCGCAGGGGGACGAGAGGGATAACGCAGTCGTGTTACAGGGCGATGAACGGCGGAGAAAGGCGCGGGCGCAGTGCGTCAGGCGCCGAATTGCCGCAAATGGTGGTCGCAGTGGAGATAGCCGAGGCGCATCCAGTCCCTTTCACAGCATGCTGGAGGAAGGATGGGCCTGCCGCCCGAAATCCCGCGGTCGCAGCGTAAAGCGCTCAATCAGAGTGCCGAGAACGGTGGCATCCCGGTCAAATCGACGGGCTGGGTGCCGCCCGCCTGGTGGTCGAGCTCCGGAAGGGTCTTGAATCCGTGCGGCCAGGGCAGGGGAACCCAAAGCGCGACGAACCTCAAGAGGGCCGGCGGGGTCCCAACCGGAGCGGGCTGCAAAGCTTTCAGGTTCATGTACGTGCGGAAGCCGTCGCTGAGGTGGCACACCATCTGGTGCGCGCTCATGCGGCCCCAGTTTCCCCGGCTTTGCGGTTGAATGGTCGCCAGCCGCCGGAGAATCTCTTCCTTATGGCGGGGCTGGGCGAGGCTTTTCATAGCGACAAGCAGAGTGGGGCAACAACACCGGGTTCAGCAATAGCTGCAGGCTTCGTCGCGCAGGATGCCGGAGCCGCCGTTGTGGCCGGTAACTCCGTCCCTGATACGGCGCAGGCGCCGGCTGAGGCGCTCCTGGAGTTGGTGGCGGGCGCGCCACAGGCGAGCCTTCAGGGTGTTCTCGGTGACGCCGAGCTTCCTGGCAGCTTCGCCGGTGCTGTAGCCCTCCATCTCGCGCAGAACGAAGGCCGTGCGAAGCAGCGGAGAAAGCTCGTCGAGGTTCTCGCGCAGCATTTCGCGGATCTCGGTGCCGGCAAAGAGCTGCTCCGGACTGGGGCCTTCATCCGCGTGGCGCTCGGAGATGGGCAGTTCGTCCTCATGAACCGGTTCATCGAGTGAAACCGCCGGGCGCGCCTTCTGGCTGCGGCGGCGCATCAGAGCCGCATTGATGACAATCCGCGTCAGCCAGGTGGAGAACTGCGAACGGCCCTCGAAACGCTTGAGGTTACGGTAGGCCGAAAGAAATCCTTCCTGGAGGGCGTCCTCGGCGTCCTCCGTATTGCCCAGGACGCGCAGGGCGGTCTGATAGAGCTGGCGCTGGTAGCGCCGGAAGAGTGTTCCAGCGGCCTCCGAGTCGCCGCGCTGGCCGGCGCGAATCAGCCGGTCTTCGTCCCACTGCGTGTTTGCCACCATTACCTGTGTTGCCATGACTTTCCCCCTTGTTCGGTGTTTACTCCCCTTGCTGCCCAGCCACTAACGAACCCCCTGCTGCAAAAACACTCCCCTCTATCTAGTGCGCGGATACCGGGCCCTTCGACGGCGCCACTTTGCGCATGAAAAAGAGCGGCGGAATCATGAAAAGAAAGATGACCCCCAACAGCCAGAAATCGTCCACGAAGGAAAGCATCGCTGACTGGCGCTGGACGATGTTGTAGAGAACGCCGTGGGCCTGCTGCTGGGCCAGCGCCGGGTCCGCCCCAACCGAGGACAAGCGCGCCGCCACTCCGGCGACCAGCGAACGATAGGCCGGGTTGGACGGGTCCACATAGCCGACCAGCGTCGCCTGGTGAAATTGCGCGCGGCGGTCCAGCATGGTGGTGACCGTGGCGATGCCGATGCTGGCACCCATGTTGCGGGCCAGGTTGATGATGCCCGTTCCCATGTTGGTCTTTTCCTTGGGCACGGTGGAAAAAGCGGCTACGTTGATCGGGATGAAGAGAAAAGCCAAGCCGAGGCCCTGCAGCATGCGTGCCTTGGCCGCGACGCCATAGGAGATTTCCAGGTTCCAGCGGGACATCCAGAACAACGCGAGCGAGGAGATCACGCAGCCGACCATCACCAGCCAACGCGTCTCGAACTTGGAGACCAGAAAACCGACCACGGGCATCATGCACATGATGACGAGGCCTCCCGGCGAGAGGGCCAGGCCCGCCGTTTCCGCGTCGTAACCCATCAACTGCTGGAGGAACTGGGGGATGAGAACGGTGCTGGCGTAGAGCCCGAAGCCCAGCAGAAACATCGCGAAGGTGGCCACGGCAAAGTTGCGATCCCGGAGCATGCGGAAATCCACGACGGGCTCTTTCGCACGCAGTTCCCAGATGACAGCGGAGATGAGGCCGACGACCATCAGGACGAAAAAGACGCGGATGAAGTCCGACTGCAGCCAGTCTTCGCGCTGGCCCTTGTCCAATATGATCTGCAGGCTGGCCAGGCCGAGGCTGAGCAGGCCGATGCCGACATAGTCGATGCGGAAGCCCTGCTTCAAGCTGGTACGTTTCATGTAGGGCGGGTCGCTGATAAGAAAAGAGGTCAGGACCAGAGAGAGAATGCCGACCGGCACGTTGATGTAGAAGATCCAGCGCCAGGAGAAATTGTCGGTGATCCAGCCGCCCAGCCAGGGACCGATGGTGGGCGCTACGACGACGGCGACTCCGTAAACGGCGAACGCCATGCCGCGCTTGGCCGGCGGAAACGTGTCGCTCAGGATGGCCTGTTCGCTGGGCTGCAAGCCGCCGCCGCCTGCGCCCTGCAGGACGCGGAAAAAGACCAGCAGGCCGAGGCTCGGAGCGAGTCCGCAGAGGAACGAACTTGCCGTAAATACCACCACGCAAAGCATGTAGAAACGCTTGCGGCCGATGAGCGACGAAAACCAGCCGGAGAGCGGCAGAACCACCGCGTTCGAAACCAGGTACGACGTGAGAACCCAGGTGGATTCGTCCACACCCGCGGAAAGATTCCCCGCGATGTGCGGCAGGGAAACGTTGGCGATGGAAGTGTCGAGCACTTCCATGAACGTCGCGAGCGTCACCGTGACCGCGATGATCCACGGGTTGATGTTCCCTTCCGGCGTCCGCAATTTGGCCAGCAACTTGTTCATGACCGTTTCCGGGGCGTCTTTATTCCGTCACCACCGTCGCATCGGCGTTCATGCCGGGGCGCAAAATCGCCTTGTCCGGCGGAATCGGGTCGAGCACAATCTTCACGGGAATGCGTTGCACAACTTTCACGAAGTTTCCCGTGGCGTTTTCCGGCGGCAAAAGGCTCAGCCGCGCGCCGGTGGCTCCGGCAATGGAATCCACGCGCCCGCTGAAGGTCTTGCCGTAAGTGTCCACGTGCACGTAGGCTCTCTGGCCCGGCTTCATTCTCCGGAGCTGAGTTTCCTTGAAATTCGCGGTGACCCAGACGCTCTGGAGCGGCACGACGACCAGCAGACCTTGTCCGGCCTGCACGACCTGGCCGGGCTCGACCTGCTTGCGGGTCACGACGCCGTCCACCGGCGCAACAATCTTGGTGTAGCTGAGCTGAAGCTCGGCGGCTTCCATCGCGGCTTTGGCCTGCGCGACCTTGGCGATTTTTGCCTGAGCGTCCGCCGAGCGAATGCCGACCTGGCGCAGGTCCGACTTCGCCGTGTCCTTGGCGGCGCGGGCCTGTTCCACCCGGGCCTGCGCTGCAAGAAAGGCCGCCTTGGTGATTTCGATGTTGCGCGTGGCCTGGGCTAGTCTCTCCTCGTCGGCCTTAAGCGCGCTGGCCGTCGAATCCGCGTTGGCGCGCGCGGCGTCGAGTTGCTGCTTGGAGATCTCGTCCTTCGCGGCCAAAGGGATGAAGCGGTCCAGATCGGCGGCCGCCAGGCGCGCGGCGGCGCGGGACTTTTCAACGTTGGCCTGAGCAAAAGCCAGGTCCGCGGTGCGGGCCTGCTCGTAAGCCGCCTGGGCCCGAAGCAAGTCTGCCTCCGCCTCCGCAAACTGCGCCGCGGCACTCGAGGTGTTGCTGGCGAGGTTGTCCTTCCAGCGCGGAACGTCGATGCCCGCCGAAAGAGCCTCTTTCTCCGCCAGCCCCAGCGAGGCGCGCGCCTGGTCGAGCGCGGCCTGGTAGTCGCGCGGGTCGATCTTCACCAGGACGTCGCCGGCTTTGACTGCCTGATTGTCATCGACGAGAACTTGCTCGACTTTGCCGGGTATCTTGGCGGCGATCGGCGTGATGTGGCCGTCCACCTGGGCATCGTCGGTGCTTTCCCGCAGGCGGTAGTACAGATAGAGCCCCACAACCGCCGCGACAACGACTGCGCCGGCGACAATGAGCAGCCGGCGGACCTTGGGATTCGCCAGGCCCTTTGGCGGCGGAAGCGGGAGCTTCTCCTCGAACCGCGGCATCTTGGGGGCATTTTCCAGTCCAACTTCGATTTCAACGCTCACGGTGTCCTCACTTCGCGTACAGCTTTTCCATCTGTCCGACGGCCCGGGCAAAGTCGGCCCGCGCCTGGTTGAAGCGGAAAAGCGCGGCGATCTGGTTGTCGTTGGCCCGGGCCAGAGAATCCTGCGCGGAAATCACCTCGATGTTGTTGGCGACGCCGGCCTTGAAACGGTCGCGGGCCTGGTCCACTTCGTCCGTGGCCAGCTTCACGCCAAGGTTGGCGACCTCGACTTCGTTGCGGGCGGAACGCAGATTAATGAGCGCGGTTTTGACGTCCAGAGCAATTTCATTGCGCAGGTCCGCCTGTTGCTGGCGGAGCTTTTTGATTTCCAGGTCGGCGTTCACGATTTCCGCGTGAATGCGTCCTCCGGTGAAAATGGGCAGGTTCACTCCGGCCTGATACTTGTAGGTCGGGATGCCGCTGTTCACGGAAAGGCCGGTGTAAGCCCAATCCCCATCGAACCGCAGCGACGGGAAGCGCTCTGCGCCGACCGCGCCGCGCGACTTCTGCGCAGCGCGTACCTGCGATTCGAGAGCCTTCCATTCGGGCCGTCCGGCCAGGGCTTGATCAATGCTCGCGTCCACATCCGGCTGCGGTGTATCGAAAAACGCCAGGGAGTCGGCCAGTTCAACGCGCTGCCGCGGGTCGAGATTCAGGAGGCGGCTCAGCGCGAAGAGGGAAGTCTCTTGCGTGGCCTGGGCAACGATGAGGCGCTGCTTTTCGTTCTGCAGCTCGACGTTCGCTCGCAGAGTGTCAATTCCGGTGCCCACGCCGGCCTTCTGCAGATCGGCGGCCTGGTCGAAAAGGGCCTGTGCCAGCTCGAC
>DASPOW010000030.1:0-4914 GCA_035625855.1 Candidatus Methylomirabilota bacterium
TGGAGAACCTCCTCTTCCGGCGCTTCAGCCAAAGCACGAATATCGGGAAAGCGGGTGAGAAAGCGTTCGTAGAAAGGGAGCACAGCAGCGACGCGCGTTTGCTGCAGCATAATCTCCGAGACCCAAACGGCGTAAGGATCCGAGGTTCGGCGCCAAGGGAGATCGCGTTTGGATTGCTCGAACCAGCGAATGAGCCGCCGGCGGAAGGAGCGAAGGGTTGTTTCAGCGAGGGGCACGCCGCATTGTCGCACAATTGCGAAGGGCACGAAGCGCGGCAGCTTCAGAGGTCGGGAAGAAAGACGAAGTAAGCGGAGTGCCAGAGGTCGTCGGGAATCGTTCCACGGTCGTGGCTGGTCAGCACAATCTTGGAAAGCTCGGCATCGCCGCCCAGAGAATCGAGCAACTCCGAACGCCGGGTCTGCGCGGCCGGCTCGCTGAGCGCAAGAAGTCGAAGAACGTCGGTGATGATTTCGCCAGCGGGCGCGAGGGGGGTCTCCGATCCCGCAGTGCGAAAACGCAGCATGGCGTTCGTTTCTTGAAAGTACCAGGCGATGCTGGCGCAGAGTTCGACGGCACGCTCGAACTTGGCTTCGGCGTCGGGCAGGTTGGCGGGGAGACTCGGGTCGAAGACGAGCAGGACGCGGCGATCGTCCTCGCGGTTGAACTCGCGAACAAGGAGGGTGCCGGTGCGGGCCGAAGCCTTCCAGTGGACGTGCCGAGCGCTGTCGGTCGGGCGGTAGTCCCGCAGGGCGTGGAGATCCTGACCGCGGCCCTTGTTCAGACTCTCAATGGAGCCCTGGAGGGCGGGGAGAACGGCGCGGAAATCCTGGGTTGCGGCGATTGACGGATAAACAAGAACTTCCCTGGCGAGGTCAACACGGCGCCCTTTTTCAAGAAACCCGAAGGGGAAGCGCGTGGCGATGCGGAAGGCCTCCTGGCGGTAAAGGCCGCGACGCGGAAAGACCAGGGGCACCCACTGGTGCACACGCTCCTGGCGCGGGGTGTAGGGAAAATAGACGGGGGCGTCCATAATGGCGGACGAAGCCGAATCCTTACCGCGAATCCCTTCCACCCGGAGCGAGAACGACGGCATTGATTGCTTGTCGTTGCGCAACTCCATTCGCGCGTGGACGGTTTCTCCCGCGAAAATCTCTTCGGGCAATTCGAGGCGCATGGAAATGCCGGAGAGTCCAATGGTGGACAGGATTCCAGACATCAGAATCAGCGCGATCATGCTGGCGAGAATCAGGAAAAGGAGGTTGTTGCCGGTGTTTAGTCCGGCGACGGCCACCGCCATGACGCCGGCGAGATAAAACCAGCCCTCCCGCGTGACCTTGTACTCGATCTTGTGGCCGATCCAGCGCAGGGCGGTGCGCCGAGCGATGATCGGGACCAAGGTGATGGCGACCCACGCGGCAAGAACCAGCGCAGAAATGGCCGCCAAGCCGGCAACGACGCGCTGTCCGTTCTCCGCGGCTGCGCCGGAATAGAGCGCCAAGAGAAGCGCGACGGCGAGAGCGGCGATGGAAACGAGGAAAGCGCGCATGGCGGGACGCTCGGCTTTGGAATGTTCGGAGGCCAGGGACGACGAAGAGGTCACAAAGGCACGCGCACGGATTCAACGATTTCCTGCAGAAAGGACTCGACCCACTCCGTCCTTTTCGCAGCAGCGGCCGGGCCTACGCCCTTGCTGCTGGGAATTACCCGGTGGCTCAGCACCGGGACGGCGAGATGTTTGATGTCGTCCGGCACGCAAAAGTCGCGGCCGTCGATGTAGGCGCGGGCCTGCGCGGCGCGCTGGAGCATCAGGGTGCCGCGCGGACTCACGCCCAGGGTCAATTCGGGGGCCGTACGGGTGCGCGCAACGATCTCGAGGACATAGTCCATCAGCGAATTGTCCACGCGCACTTGCGCGACGGCCTCCTGCATGGCGAGGACGTCCTGGGCCTCGGCGGCGGCGTCGAGTTCGCCCACCGGGTCATCGCGGGTTTGGCCGGCCCGCCGGCGCAAGATCTCCTTTTCAGTTTCCGGGGAGGGATACCCCATGCGAATGCGCAGGAGGAAACGGTCGAGCTGCGATTCCGGGAGAGGGTAGGTGCCATGATGCTCGACGGGGTTCTGCGTGGCCACGACGAGGAAGGGCCGAGGCAGGATGTGGGTGCGGCCATCCACGGTCACCTGCGATTCATTCATCGCTTCGAGCAGTGCCGACTGCGTGCGGGGCGTGGTGCGGTTGATTTCGTCGGCGAGGATCACGTTGGCGAAGATCGGGCCGGGTCGGAACTCGAATTCACGGCTCTCCGGGTTGTAAACGCTGACGCCAATCACATCGCTCGGCAGAAGGTCGGAAGTGAACTGAATGCGCTGGAACGTACAGCGGAAAGAGCGCGCCAGGGCGTGCGCCAGAGTCGTCTTGCCGACGCCGGGGACATCTTCGATGAGCAAGTGTCCCCGCGCCAGCAGGGCGATGAGCGCAAGCTGGATGGTCTCTTCCTTGCCGTAGATAACGCGTGAAAGGCTGCGCTGCAACTGAGAAATGATTTGCGCGGTGGCCGTGGGCATGAGTTGAATCTCTGGCACCTTCGTGCTACAAAACGATTCGTGGGCGACTAGCTCAGTTGGTTAGAGCGCTCCCCTCACACGGGAGAGGTCAAAGGTTCAAGTCCTTTGTCGCCCACCATCCTGGCGTCCTTGGCCATTCTAGCGGAATTTCATGATGTCAACCGCCCTGCGCACCATCGAGTTTCTATGCTTAAGCCTGTGGCTCGGGAGCATCGCGTTCTTGAGCTTCGTGGTCGCGCCCGGCGCATTCTCGGTACTGCCGGGGCGAGACGTCGCCGGCACGATGGTGAGCTACTCCCTGGGGCGGTTGCACCTGCTGGGGCTTGTCTGCGGCGGCGTGTTGCTGCTGGCGCGGCTGGCGAGGCTGCGGGGCTTTGGAGGATTCGCGGCGCCGGCCATGTTTCTTGTGCTGGCGATGATGCTCCTGACGGGCGTGTCGCAGTTCGGCGTCAGCAGCCGAATGGCCCAGTTGCGACGGGACATGGGCTCAATCGAAAAGGCCGGACCGCAGGATCCGCGCCGACTGGAGTTCGATCGCTTGCATCAGCGCTCTGTGGCGCTTGAAACGGGCGTGCTGCTCGCGGGTCTGGGGGCGCTTTACTTTCTGACCCGGGAAGCGACTCGCTGACTCGTTCCGGCGAAATGCCTTTTGCGGCCGAGTGAGTCTACTTCGGGCGGGCTTTGCGCCGAATCGCGGCGCGCTTGATGCGGCCGGCAAGAACCTTGGCGCGCTTTTTCGCCGGCGCGCGGCCGATTCTTCTTCCCTGGTGTTCGGGCAGCCCGCATGCCCGCCACATGTACCAACTCGCGACGGTGCGATAGGGCCGCCAGCGCTCACCGAATTCCAGCAGGTCCTTGGGTTTCGGCAGGAATTTCTTGCCGTAGGTGAGGGCGTGGCCGCGCTGCACGCCGAGGTCGTGGATGGGAAGCACGTCCGGCCGCCCAAGGCGAAAGATGAGAAACATCTCAACGGTCCACGCGCCGACGCCGCGCACGGAGGTGAGGCGCTCGACGAGTTCGGTGTCGCTCATCGTTTCGGCGGCGACTCGCGAGGGGACGGTTCCGTCGAGCGCCTTTTGCGCGAGGTCCTTCATCGCCGCGATTTTGGCGCCGGAAAGGCCGGCTCTTCGCAAGGCTCGTTTGGGCAGAAGAAGCATTTCCTGTGGCATTGGGCCGTTTCGGCCCGAGCCCAGGGCTTTGACGCGGGCGAAGATTGTCGCGGCGGCTTTGCCGGAAATCGACTGGTAGACAACCGCCTGCGTCAGGGCTTCGTAGGGACTCATGGCCGGGTCGCCTTCGACCCGGTACTCTTCGGTGCTCCCCATCAAGCGCGCCAGGCGCTCGTCCTTTGCGGCGAGGACCTCCATCGCAGCGCGCAGATCGAACGGCGGCATGCGGCGTTCTGCATCCATGGTTTCTCCCAGGCAGACAAACGGGGAAGACAGAATAACAGGTTCAAGGGCTTGGATTGCGAACGAGCCGTCAGTCTGCTTGAGCGATCAGCTCAATCTCCGCACACGAACCAAAGGGAATTTGCGCGACGCCAAAGGCGCTGCGGGCATGCCTGCCGTTTTCGCCGAACACCTCGACAAACAGCGCCGAAGCGCCGTTGGCGACGAGGTGCTGCTCGGTGAATCCCGGTTCGCTGTTCACGAGAACGAGCAATTTCAGGATGCGCTTGATCCTCCTCAAGTCGCCCGTCGCGGCTTGCAGGACGCCTATGAGTTCGATGGCGATCCCGCGAGTCGCTTCTTGTCCCTGAGCTGTTGTCAGCGTTCCGCCCAGTTTGCCGACCCAGGGCCTTCCATCCTGTTTCGCGATGCAGCCCGACAGAAACAGCAGGTTCCCGGAGTGCACGAAGGGGACGAAGGCTGCGACCGGCGGAGCAGGTTCCGGAAGAACAATCCCGAGCCGCTTCAACGTTTCATAGACAGACATGACGTTGCTCCTAGCGCGTGAAATCGACTGCTGCCGTATTACCGCCGCAGATGAGCACTCCGACTCGCTCCCCGGGTTGCGGTTCGTAACGCCGCGAGAGCAGTGCGGCGAAGGCAGCAGCCCCGCCGGGTTCGGCGGCGACACGGAGAACGGTCCACAGAGCCCGCTGAGCGTCGATGATGGCTTGGTCGGAAACGAGAACGACGCGTTCGACGAACTCCTGCGCCAGAGGAAACATGAGATCGCCAACGCGTTTCGGAGCAAGAGAATCAGCAGCAACTCCTCCGGCGGGACTGTCCACGGGGCGGCCCGCTTGAAGAGCATTGAAGAGCGTCGGCGCCAATTCCGGCTCGACGCCGATGATCCGCGTGCGTCCACGGTACCATGCCGCCATTCCGCCGATCAGGCCTCCAC
>DASPOW010000031.1:0-2478 GCA_035625855.1 Candidatus Methylomirabilota bacterium
GTCGCGGGCCGACCGGGCCAGCGCTTCGGCCAGGGCACCCATTCCTCCGCGGGGAAACGAAGCCGATCCCACGGGGTGAGAATCGGCCGCGGCGCGGAGAAGAAGAACGGCGGTCGAGCCTGCCGACCAGGGCCCCATGGCGCAGCCGAAGATGCCGCGCGCGGCGATCGCGGCGCGCAGGAGATCGGTCTCAAAAAACTCCGAAACGAAGTCGGCCACGGCCATCGGCCCCCAGCGGAGCAAATCGAAGGTGCGCCGCTGGCCGAGCTTGCGCACGCCGCGCCCGATCCTCAGTAACCTCCACAGATCCTCCGGCGAAGGCCCGTCGATCGCGGGTGGCGTAATCGCGGCGACCTGCGCAAAGATGTCCGCGGCATAGACGAGCGCGTCGGCAAATTCCCGGTAACGCTGCGCGTCTTTCGTCGAGAACCGCTCGATGCCCGCGGCGGTCATCACGTGCTCGTCGTAGAACAGCACGCCGTCGCCATCCGGAGCAGGCGCGAAAAGGCGCGGGTTCGGGCGAATCATCTCGCAACCGAACCTCTCAAGGCGCATGTCCCTGGCGACGTCTTCGCGCAGCGGGCCAACGGTGTGAGCGAAGGAAGAGCAGCGAAAACCCGGGTGGAACTCTTCGGTAATGGCGCAGCCGCCGACGAACTCGCGACGCTCCAGCACGATCGGTTTCAATCCGGCCTTTGCGAGATAGAACGCCGCGACGAGCCCGTTGTGTCCGCCTCCAACGATGAGGGCGCGTTTATTCTGCGGCATGGCCTGTATTCTGCAGCATGGAAGGATTGCCCGCCGGCTACAAGCACGCGGCAAGGCGGCTCATTCTACAGACGAACGGCGCGGAGTCACAAGGTTGGGCGCCGCGTGTTCGTTTCCGTCAAGATGCCCGCGCGGCCGGGCTGGCGCTGATGGAGCGTTTCCAGTCTTTCAAAATCACCTGGCTGGCGATGCGCCCCGGGGCACCCATGATGCCTCCGCCGGGATGCGTCGCCGATCCGCACATGTACAGGTTGTGAACCGGGGTGCGGTAGTACGCCCACCCCGGCACGGGCCGAAGAAAGAAAAGCTGCTCGAGGGAAAGCTCGCCGTGAAAAATGTTGCCCTGGGTGAGGCCGAACTCGCGCTCGAGGTCGAGCGGCGTCAGGACCTGCCGCCCGATGATGAGCTTCTTAAGGTTCGGGGCGTATTCAGCGATGGTCTCGACCACGGTGTCGCCGAATTTTTCGCTCTGGGCGTCCCAGGCGGCTTCGCCGTCCGCCAGCTTGTACGGCGCATACTGCACGAAGCACGAAAGGACGTGCTTGCCGGGCGGGGCCACGCTCGGGTCGGTGAGGCTGGGAATCACCATGTCAATGTACGGCCGTCGCGAGAATCGGCCGTACTTCGCATCGTCGTAGGCGCGTTCCATGTACTCGACGCTGGGTGAGATGGAAATCGCGCCGCGCAGATGCGGGCCGGGGCCCTTCAGGCTCTTGAAATTCGGCAAGGCGTCGAGCGCCAGGTTCACCTTGCCCGACGAGCCGCGGAATTTATAGCGGCGAACGTCTTCGAGAAAGTCCGCGGGCAGGTCCTTGGCGTCGAGGAATCTTTCGAACGTCAAGTGCGGGTCGACGCCGGAAGAGACGACCTTCGCGGAAATTTCTTCTCCGCTTTCGAGGGCCACGCCCGCGGCGCGGCCGTTTTTCACCAGGATCTTGGCGACGCCCGCGCGGGTGCGAATTTCGACGCCGGCTTCTCGGGCCGCCGAAGCAATGGCGTTGGAGATGGCGCCCGTGCCGCCGCGGCTGAAACCCCACGACCGGAACGCGCCGTCGATTTCGCCCATGTAGTGATGCAGGAGGACGTAGGCGGTGCCGGGCGAGCGGATCCCGAGGAACGTTCCGATAATTCCCGACGCGGACATCGTCGCCTTGAGGACGTCGGTCTCAAACCACTGGTCGAGAAAATCCGCCGCGCTCATGGTCATCAACTGGATCAGCGTGTAGCGCTCGTCCGAAGAGAGCTGCTGGAGGCTCGAATAGAGCGAATAGAGCTTGCGCAACTCCCCGGGCGCAAGGGAAGTCGGGTCCGGGGGGATCATGGAGAGCAGCGGCTTCACGAACCGGCACATCGGCAGCATCATCTTGCTGAATTCGTCGTAGGCCTCGGCGTCCACGCGGGAGTGCCGGCGAATCTCGCGCAGCGTCTTGGCGTGGTCGTTCACGCGCCAGAGGTAGTCGCCGCTGGGCATCGGCGTGAACGTGCCGTCGAGGGGAAGAATTTCCAGGCCGTGGCGCGGCAAGTCGAGCTCGCGGATGATTTCCGGGCGGAGGAGCGAAACGACGTAGGAGCACTCGGAGAAGTGGAATCCGGGAATGATTTCTTCGGTGACCGCGGCGCCGCCGACCACGCCGCGCCGTTCGAGGACGACGACTTTCTTCCCAGCCCGCGCCAGGTACGCGGCGTTCACTAGGCCGTTGTGCCCGCCGC
>DASPOW010000032.1:0-3095 GCA_035625855.1 Candidatus Methylomirabilota bacterium
GACACCGTGACCATCTCCCGCACCAGCTCCGTCGGCTGCGCGGGAAACGTGTCGGGAATCGGCGGCGCGACCTTCTGCCCGTCCGGCTCCTTGAAGCGCCATAGCCCTCTCGGCAGGCCCGTCATTCTCGCGGGCGATAGAATGCAAGCCAGTTTCAGCAGGGTTCGTCTGGAGTGCAGGGTCATGAGCTCTCCTCGGGCGGGTTCGGCCGCGAGCAGAATCGCGCGCGACGCCGCGCTTGCGCAAATGAGTTTCGCGCTTGCGCCGGTTAAGAAAACCTTAGAGCCTAACTAGTGGGAATACAGTGGCTTGCAGCCGGGCGTGAGGCCCGCTGCCTGAAAGGAGGCCATCAGGCGCGGCGAAAACTCGCTGGCGATTTTCCGCGCGCTATCCAGCTCCACCCGCAGGGGGTCTTCCAGCGATCCATCCATGCGTACTACCCACACGTGCGTTTGGTCCGGCAGCCGGATAAGGTGCGCCAGGATCCGCACCTGGCTGTCGCTGCGTTGCACTTGCCCCAGCACCACGTACCCGGCGTGCAGCGACGACGCGACCGCGGTCAGGTCCCGCTGCTCGCGCGGCAGTCGCAGAATCTGAGCATTGCCGATCACCCGGTAGCAGCCGCCGCCGGCCGTCGTCAGCTGTTCGACGACGTGATCTGTTACGCCGTCGCTGAAGCCCGCAAGACCCGCATCGCCTGTCTCGTTGTCGAATCGCAGTACTGCCACAATCGGCTCGCTTTTGCCGCCCGGGGCCCCGCGGAAATGCGACATCGTGGCCAGCGTCACCGCCAGCGCCACCGCGAGCAGCCCGGCCAGCCCCAGCGACGCTCGGAGGATTCGGCTCCCCCCGCTACGCCCGTTCACCTTCGCGGTGAGCGGCAGCTGCGGCGCCCGCCCGGCGATTCGTTCCGCTGGTGCGATGAACTGGTACCCCGCCTTCGGAATTGTCCGGACGTAGCGCGGTTCCGCCGCGTCGTCGCGCAGCGCGGTTCGGATTTGCGAAATGCAGAAGTTCAGTCCGCTGTCGAAATCGACGAAAGTCTCGGCGCCCCACACCGCCTGGCGCAGGTCTTCTCGCGAGACAACCTCGCCTGCGCGCTCCACCAGGCAGGCTAGGAGCTGCGCAGGCTGCGGCTGCAACTTCACCAGCGTTCCTTCCCGCCGCAGCTCTCCCGTCGCGGAGTCCAGCTCAAAGAGGCCGAATCGAAACCGCCCAGGCTCCATCGCTCAATGTCCTTTGGTTCTCACGATGCGGGACTCGCCAGAGCCTCGCCAAGAATCCGCTTCAGGAAGCTCTCTCCATGAACGATTTTGGCGCCGAAATTCTCGGCGACCGTCTGGCCCATGTCCGCCAGCGTCGAGCGAATCCCCAGATTCGCTCCTCCCGGCGCGCCCGGCGAGTACGCGAGAATCGGAACATACTCACGGGAATGATCCGTGGTCGCCCAGCGCGGATCGGGATCGCACCCGTGGTCCGCGGTTATCATCAGCAGATCGGCGCCCCCGAGTTGCGCCAGGAATCCACCCAGCGCCGTGTCGAACTCCTCGAGCGAGCGCGCGAAGCCCTCCACGTCTTTCCGGTGCCCGTACAGCATGTCGAAATCCACTAAGTTGCAGAAAATCAGTCCCTTGGAGCGCAAGCGCAAGGCCTCCCCCATCTTTTCCATCCCGTCGGCGTTGCTTTTCGTCGTGACGTAATCCTCGACTCCTCGTCCATTGTAAATGTCATGGATTTTGCCGACTCCATAGACAGGCACCCCGCGCTCCTTCAGGACGTCGAGCAGCATCGGCCGCGGTGGATCCACCGCGTAATCGTGCCGCCGCGTTGTGCGCGCGTAAGCGCCGCTCGGACCCGCGAACGGCCGCGCGATCACTCTTCCCACCCGGTTCGGCCCGTCGAGCAGCTCCCGCGCAATCTCGCACATGCGGTACAGCTCGGCGATGGGAATGACTTCTTCGTGCGCCGCGATCTGGAAGACGCTGTCGCCCGAGGTGTACACGATGGGTTTGCCCGTTCGCACGTGCTCGTCGCCCAGTTCCTTGATGATTTCCGTGCCGGACGCGGGCTTGTTGCCGAGGATTCCCCGTCCGATGCGGCGTTCGAATTCCGCGATCAGCTCGCGCGGAAAACCGTGGGGATACACCGGGAAAGCCTGGTCGAGCCACACGCCGGCCATCTCCCAGTGGCCCGTCGTCGTGTCTTTTCCGGGAGAATGCGTGGCGCCCTTCCCGTAGGCTCCCGCGGGTTGGGCAGCGGGAGCAATGTGCGCGAGCGGCGCGATGTTGCCCAGGCCGAGCCGCCCGAGCACGGGCAGCGCCAGCGCCCGCGATTCCGCGATGTGCCCCAGCGTGCTTCGGCCGGTGTCCCCGTACTCCGCGGCGTCCGGGAGCGGGCCGATTCCCACGCTGTCCAGCACGACCCACACGACTCGTTCGAAGCGTTTCATGGTCCGCCGCTCTTGGGAAACTCTAGCACACGGCGCGAGCCTGTGTGTCTCGTGCGTCGGTCCTCCCCGGGCCGTCCAGGAAACTTTTTCGGCTCTGTTTGCGTACACTTTGGACAGGGGGTGCGCAATGCCGCAAACAGCCCGGCCTCGCCGCACGATCGGGGGTGCCCTGTTCCTGATTGCCCTGGGAGTGGTCGTCCTTGTCTTTCAGTTGAGACCCGGCTTCGATCCATGGCCGCTCGTCGAGCATTACTGGCCGCTGATTTTGATCTTCCTGGGTTTCGGCAAGCTGTTTGACTACATGAGGAGCCGCCAGCATCCCGACGAGGCCCAGCCTCCCCGCATCTCGGGAGCTGCCGTCGCGATGCTCGCGCTCTTGGCGCTGTTTGTCGCCGCCGCCGCGCGAGGCAAATACACCGGCTCGCCCTCCTGGGGCATGCAGGACACGGCCAGCACCGTGGACCTGCAGGGCGCAAAAAGCGTTCGCGCCGCGATGGTGATAGGCGCGGGCCAGGTTCACCTCAGTGGCGGAACCCCGCACCTGCTCGAAGCCGAGTTTCGCTTCAACGGAAACCAGGGTGTTCCCCAGGTGGACTACAGCGTCTCCGGCGGCGTCGGCGATCTGCAGATCCGGCAGGAGAGCGAG
>DASPOW010000033.1:0-2049 GCA_035625855.1 Candidatus Methylomirabilota bacterium
TCAGAAGTTGCGCCGCATGAAGATGGTCTCACAAATTAGTACTCGATTCGCGCCGCCTCGGTTTGACGCATCTAGATGCCATATCCGTAACGTTCATGGCTGCAAATCGCCTTAGTGTACGATTCTCCATATGCCGTCCACATCGAGAACGTTGTTTGGTGCCGCTTCGACGTGCTTGCTCTTCGCCTGCCTCCTCTGCGCACAAGATCCGGCAACAACAAAGAACGGGCAACCCGATTTCTCAAACGATCCATGCGGAAACCCATTCATGGAGAGTCAAGGTTGGTCGGGCGTTGAAGGAACGGTGTCAAAAGTTGTCGATGGCCGCACCATATTACTCGTTCTCGATGACGATCATGAGCTCCTCCGCATTCGTCTCGCGGGAATAGCTCTGGATCATCGCGCGCCGTTCTCCAAGCAAGCGGCGGAAGCTCTCATGCGAAAGTTACTGAACGAGGCGGTAGAAGTATTTGTGAATCCCCGGAAGTGGGAGTTTGGGGACAAGCATCCCCGACGCGTCGTCGGCGTAGTCAATACGAGAAATGGAATACCTAACGACCCTGGAATAACACTTCTTGCACAGGGGTTAGTTCGATTCGAACGCCCGCGGCCTTACACGATGTCAAGCTATGCTCAATGCCAATACCGGCAAACTGAGGCGGAAGCTCGCGCTAAGCACGTCGGTTTGTGGCGATAATCTCTCTGGTTAGGCATTGCGCTTACTGCGTCGCGCCGATTGCAGCGCCTTCACCATTACCGGCCGCCGGAGCACCATCTCCAGCAGATGCCGCGCCGCCGCTACGTCCTCGGCCCTACGATCGAGCGGCGAATATCCCGCTGACTCAACCAGCAGCATCCGGTCGCGCGATTCCACCTGAAGGCGCGGCGGTATTCCGTTGCGCATGTCCAGCGCGTTTGCCAGCCGCAGCACGCCCGCCAACTGCATCGCGACGTGCCGGTCCGGTAGTTCCAATCGCTGCATGATCTTCCCCCGGGCACGCGGCAACGCTCCGCGATGATAACGTGCCACCACCGCCGACAGTTCCAGTTCCCGAGCACTCCACCCTAAAGGCCGGGCCAGGCTGCGAATCATGCGGAATGATTTCTTCTGATGATCCTCATTCCCCTTTGCCCGCCCCACGTCATGCATGACCGCCGCGGCCTGCAGCACATCCCGCGAATCGTGTTCTTCCCCTTGCGATAGCAACCCGGCTTTGCGCAAACCGTCGTACAACGAAAGTGAAAGCCGGGCAACGCGCTGCGCGTGCCCGAAGTCCGAATCGAGATATCCCGCCCAAACCTGCAACCGATTCATCGCAGCCGCGCGCAGTTGAGGACCAGCGGGCAATTCCGCACGCCATGTTCGCCAAAGCGAGTACTTCCCAATCATCATTTCTCGATAGCGTTCCACGCGCCGGTTGCGTTCGAGGTTAATCTTCTCCCGCCACCGGTTGCGGCTCTCGACGTCCGGAAACGCGAGAATCTCCAGCGCGGTCGCCCACAACACATCCAGGTCGTGCACCTCTCCGAGCAGATCCTGGAGCTCCTTCAGATCCCTGCCCCAGAGTTCGTGCTCGCGCGGCAGAAAATTCTCCACCGTGTACCGGAAGCGCTTGATTCCGATCCGCAGCTCGTGCAGCGCCAGCTGTGATCGTGTCCGCACCGCCCGTTTGTGCAGCTCATAAGCGGCCGTCCACTTCTCGAGCGCCAGGTGCAGATACACTACGTTCCCCGGCCGCAGCCGCGATGCCCGCCCCGGCAGCGTCCGGCTCCACTGCCGCCAGCGCTTCCGGTCAAATTGATTGAGATCTTTCCAGGCCAGCTGTTTGCACTCCGCTTCGCGCGCGTGCACGTGGTTGAGCAGCTTCACCACCACCGGATCGCCCGCCGCTTCGTCCGCGGCTTTGCCCCCAGCCGCCAGCTTTTCAATCCACTGCTGCATTACCTGCATGTCGCGGAGTTCGCCGAGCGCACGGAAAAGTTTTCTGCCCGCCTTCTTCATCTCTTTCCACGACGGGTCCGGATCCATGGCCATCAAGCCGTCGGCCA
>DASPOW010000034.1:0-3805 GCA_035625855.1 Candidatus Methylomirabilota bacterium
TCTTCGCGCTGATGGCCCTGGGCCTCGGCCCCGACGATCCCGTCACCGCGCGCGAAATCCGCGAGTTCGCCCGCTTCGAGATTGAAGAGAACGACACGATTCGCCTCCAGCCCTGTGTCTCGCCGGTCTGGGACACCTGTATCGCCATGGTCGCTCTCGAGGAAGCCGGTCTGCCCGCGGATCATCCCGCACTCGTGAAGTCGGCGGAATGGCTCCTGGACCGTCAGGTCCTCGGCGGCGGCGATTGGCAAGTGAAGAACAAGGACGCCGAGCCCGGCGGCTGGGTCTTTGAGTTTCGCAACGACTGGTACCCCGACGTGGACGACACCGCCTTCGTCCTCATGGCTCTTCAGCGCGTCAAGTTCCCCGATCCCGCGCGCATGGAAACCGCCGTACGCCGCGGCATTCAGTGGCTCCTCAGCATGCAGAACCGCGACGGCGGATGGGGCGCCTTCGATCGCGACAACGACCGCCGCATCCTTTGCCAGATTCCCTTCGCCGACCATAACGCGATGATTGATCCCTCCACCGCGGACGTTACCGCGCGTGTCGTCGAATGCCTCGGACGCTTCGGCTGGCCCTCGAGCCATCCCGCCATCCGGCGCGCCGTGAAATTCCTCGCCAAGGACCAGTGCCCGGACGGTTCGTGGTTCGGCCGCTGGGGCGTGAACTACGTCTACGGCACCGGAGGTGTCCTTCGCGCGCTCGAAGCGGTTTCCCTCGCCGCCCAGGACTACGCCCGCCGCGCGGTGCGCTGGCTCCGGGAGGCGCAGCGCCCCGACGGCAGTTTCGGCGAGTCGCTTCACTCCTACCACGCGCCGGAGACCAAGGCCCAGGGCGGCAGCACTGCCTCCCAGACCGCCTGGGGCCTCATCGGCCTGCTCGCCGCTGCCGACGGCGACGAATCCGCCATCGACAACGCCGTCTCCTATCTTCTCGACCGACAGAACGCCGACGGTTCGTGGTCCGAGGATGAGTTCACCGGCACCGGTTTTCCTTGTGTGTTCTATCTGAAATACCACTTGTATCGAAATTCCTTCCCGCTCTATGCGCTGGCGCGGTACCGTAATCGCAAGCAGGGCGCCGGAGAATCCTCCGCGCTTCGGCTTGACCCGTGCGATTTCCGCCTGCGCAGCGGGTTCCAGGGGGCTGGATGAGATTTCCGCTGAAAATGACCGCGAATCTCTCGAAGTACATCGCGGGCAAAAAACTTCGCGGCGAGAAGAAGTTTCCGCTGGTCATGATGCTCGAGCCGCTGCACGCCTGTAACCTCACCTGCACCGGCTGCGGCCGCATTCGCGAGTACAAGAGCACCATCAACGAAATCATGAGCGTGGAGCAGTGCGTCGCCGCGGCCGAGGAGTGCGGCGCTCCCATCGTTTCCATCTGCGGCGGCGAGCCCATGATTTATCCCGAAATCGGCCGGCTCACCCGGGAACTGCTCGACCGCGGCCGCCACATCTACCTGTGCACCAACGGCATGTTCATCCGCAAGCGCCTCCATGAATTCAAGCCGGTCTCGAGTTTTTTCTGGAACGTCCACCTCGACGGCATGGAGCGCACCCACGACCTTTGCGTCGAGCGCGACGGCGTCTTCCGCGACGCCATTGACGGCATCAAGGCCGCCAAGGCCGCGGGCTTCCTTGTCTGCTCCAACACCACCATCTACAAGGAGACCGACCTCAAGGAGATCGAGGAACTTTTCGACTACCTCTACGAACTCGGCGTCGACGGCTACATGATTTCCCCTGCCTACTCCTACGCCGCCGTCGCCACGCAGGACATCTTCATGAGCCGCGACGACATCCGCGAGAAATTCCGCGGCGCCCGCGCCATGCTCGACAAGTACAACCTCATGATGTCGCCCATCTATTACGAATACTTGCGCGGCGAGCGCGAACTCTCCTGCGTCGCTTGGGGTACGCCCACTTACAACCCGCGCGGCTGGAAAGCACCGTGCTACCCCATGACCGACGGCCACTACTCCACCTTCAAGGAGTTCATGGAAAAGGTGAACTGGGACAATTACGGCCCCGGACGTGATCCGCGCTGCGAAGACTGCATGATGCACGTCGGCTTTGAGCCTTCTTCGGTCCTCGGCGGCAACGCCAAGCTCGGCGACACCTGGAAGCTGCTGTCCTGGCAGTTCGGAGGACGCATGGGCGGTGCGCGCGGCAGGGGCAAAGCCTCGAACGGCCATGGAAACGGCAACGGCGCCGGCAATGGCCACAGCCACGCCTCCGCCGTGCCCCTTGCCCCCAGCGCGCAGGAAGAATTGATCTCTTCGGACGGCCGCCTGCGGGTGTTATGACCACATTGGTGACGGGGGCCTCGGGCTTTCTCGGAAGCCACGTGGCGCGGCAGTTGGTCGAGCGCGGAGACTCGGTCCGCGTCCTGTTGCGCCCGTCCAGCGGCAACCGCGCGCTCACGGACATCCCCTTGGAGTACGTCACCGGCGATCTGCGCGAGCCGGCCTCCCTGGACCGCGCGGTGAGGGGCGTGAAGCGCGTCTTCCATGTCGCCGCGGACTACCGCCTGTGGTCCCGCCGCTCGAGCGACATCTACGAATCGAACGTTGAAGGTACCAAGAACCTTCTCGAAGCCGCCGGCCGCGCCGGAGTCGATCAGTTCATCTACACAGGTACCGTTGCCACGATTGCCGTGGACCGCTCGGAGATCCCCAGCGAAAGAACCGAAGCCCGCGTCGAGGAAATGGTCGGCCACTACAAGCGTTCCAAGTGGCTCGCCGAGCAGGAAGTCCTCGCGGCGGCGCGCCGCGGCCTTCCGGTCATCATCGCCATGCCCACCACCCCAGTCGGCCCCAACGACTGGAAGCCCACCCCGACTGGAAAAATCGTCCTGGATTTTCTCAACGGCAAAATGCCCGGCTACGTCGAAACGGGATTGAACTTCGTCGGCGTTGAGGACTGCGCGGCGGGCCATCTCCTCGTGGCCGAAAAAGGCAAAACCGGCGAGCGCTATCTGCTCGGGGCGGAGAACCTGACACTGAAGCAGGTCCTCGACGTCCTCGCCAACATCACCGGCCTGCGCGCCCCGCGCTGGAAGATTCCTCACAACGTCGCGCTTGGCTTTGCTTACGCCAGCACGGTTTTCTCGCGTATGCTCGGCCGCGTGCCGCAGATCCCCGTCGAGGGCGTCAAAATCGCCCGCCATATCATGTTCGTGGATGCCTCCCGCGCGCAGCGCGAACTCGGTTTCCGCCCGGGCCCCGTGGCGGAAGCCCTGGAGCGCGCCGTACACTGGTACGAAGCCAACGGTTATGTGAAAGGGCGCAATGCCGCGCGCCTGGCCCGCGCCCACGCGGCGTAGCCATGAAAGTTCTGGTCACCTTCGCCCTCGAAGCGGAATTCGCCCCTTGGCGCAAGCGCTGGAGTTTTGCGGCCTGCGACTTTCGCGTTTCGCAGCACGCTCCGGCACGCTGTTTTTCCGCGCTCGTCCGGGACGCGGAAGTCACCGTCTTCCTGACCGGGATGGCCCTGCGCGGCGCCGAGCCGGGCTTGAGCTTTCTCCTCGGCCAGTCCCCGGATGTTTGCATTTGCGCTGGGTTGGCCGGCGGGCTACGGTCTTCGTTGAAAGTCGGCGAAATCATCGCCGCCCAGTCGGTCCTCGCTGCCAGCGGCGATTCTCCGCGGAACTGCGCGGAAGAACTTGCGCAACTCGCTGCTCGGAATGGCGCGACTCTCGTCCCGCGCCTTTTGACTTCCGGAAAGGTCTTGAGCACCGCGCGAATGAAAGCAGAAGCCGCGCCTGTGGCGGATGCAGTGGACATGGAAACATTCCCGCT
>DASPOW010000035.1:0-5328 GCA_035625855.1 Candidatus Methylomirabilota bacterium
TCGGCAAACCCACACTCAGCTTGAGGCATAACGCAGGAGAGAATACATCAGCGCGGCGTCGAATACATAACCGAAGCCGGCAGTGTAACCGGCGGGGCGCCTACCTGTCGTATCAAATATGGACCTCGACCGAATCTACGGACCGCGTCCTCTGCAGCGGCCTCGAATGAAGCATATGTGCCCACCAGTTGTTGGTGCTGCACAACAACCCACTTGCCCAGATGCTCGGCTTCAAGTTGTGCCCGCATGCCCTCGTAGGCGGCTAACTCAGCATCAATTTCCGCCATGGCGGCCCCCTTCGTACTTGCGCATGTCTGCCTTAACTTGGTAATAGCCAGGCTCGGCACGGTCAAGCCTACTGTACCACGCCCCAGTAGTCACAGTCGGGTGCGATGGGGTCTCAGTTTACTTGAAATCGTCCACATCGACAGCCTTCTCCGAAATTGCACCGGCGGCGACGATGCCGAAGTGGGCGGCGCGGGCGCGGTCGAGGATCGCGCCGCAGGCGCGGCACACCGCCACGCCGGGCTTGATCTTTTCCGCGCACGCCGGGCACTCCGAGAGGGGTTTCGCGTCGTAGAGCCACGGCTTTTCCACCCCAAGCTGCCGCGCCGCGCGGCGCTCCAGGTCGGTGATGAACATGGGATTGTGCGAGCGCTCCCATTCGAGATCGGCCGCGGCGACGAGCTTCTCCTGGAACTCGCGCAGGCGGCGGCGCGCCTCGGCGAGCTCCGCCGGAGTGGGCTTCTCTCCCGCGGCGACGAAGACGCCGTGGAAACTTCCCTCCCCCGAGTCACCGTTCAATTCGCGCGCGAGGTCCTCGGCGATCTCCCGCGCGGTAAGCGCAAACTCGGTCGTGCGCTTGTCGCCCAGGTCAATCACGCCGCGCGCGGAGCGCACCCGCGTGATGGCGTACTCCTCGCCGGGCTGCGGCGAAACAATATCGAGCGAGCCGAAGTAGGTGCGGTGGCGCGGCGGCCACTTCTCCATCGAGATGTTCACCAGGGACACGGCTTCCTGCATTGCGGTCATGATTGGCGGCTCCTGACAGGCGAGAACTGAGGTCAACAATTATCTTTGCGGAATCGAACCCTGCGAGGGGACGGCATCGGCATTGCTCCGCAGGACGACGTGATAGACGGCCCCGGCCGGCGCGGCGGTGATGAGGCACACCTCATGTCCGTCCGCGGCAAGCCTTGCGGGCCACCAGTCGTAAGCGCTCCCGTTCGAATAGAGGTAAAACGCGCGCCGCTGCTGCGCAAGCTGCGGGTATTCATAAATGTTGAGCGGCGCAAAACGCCTCAGCACCAGCGCAAGCTTGTCCAGAGAGTCGGTTCCCGCGTAGGTGCGGGCGGCCGCCGGATCGGCGAGTCCGATGAAGCGGCGCGTGATTTCTCCGGGAGCGGCGTGAACCATTTCGACGTATCGCCCCAGATCCGAAATGACCACGGGCTCCCCGCCGGGAGGTACGGCGCGGTCCACGTAAGCCGCCGCGCTGGCCGGCGCGCCGACGGCGTCGCGCTGGCGCAAGTGCGCCAGCCAGAACGAACCCTCCTGCCCCGCGAACGCCAGTACAAGAATCGCGGCGGCAAGCTTCACTGCGCCGCGCCCCAGGCGCGCCAAAAGCAGCGGCGCGGCGGCCGCTATTCCCAGCACCGTAGGCAGGACATACCGCAAATGCATGCCGCCATGCGCAACGCCGGCAGCCACAAACGCGAGCAGCGGCGACGCCAGCAGTCCAAGAAGGAGCACCGTCTCGTGCAGCGGGACTTCCGAGTTCCCCACTGCGGGCTTCCGGCTCCACATGGCCGCGCCGAGAAGGGCGAAAAACATCACAGCCGCCGCAGCCGCACCGATTTCGCGGTTTACGTTGAAGAAAGAGCCGTAGGTTCCCAGCGCACCGGTGAGACTGACCGGAAGAACGAACATCGGCCCGCCGTACGCGCGCTTGTAGGCGAGAAGCAGCGGCAAGAAAAAGAACAACGGAGCGGAACCCAGCGCCAGCGCCGCCCACACGCGCAGCCGGAATCTTCGATTGGCAAGCCAGAACGCCGCTTCCGCAACGGCAAAGACCGCAAACAAGAGAACCGCGAAGTAGTGCAGAGAAATGGCCAGCGCGAGACCGGCCCAAAATGAAGCAGCCCAGGCGGGCGATTCCGCGCGCTGGTAACTCACGAGCGCCAGCGCAACGCATCCGGCCTCGAGGCCGTAAGGCCTGGCCTCGGTTCCGTACGAGAGAAAAAGCAAGCTCAGCCCGGGGATGAAAGCCGCCACCAGGGCGCACAGAGGACCCGCGCGCGGCCGCACGAACAGGAACAGGCACAACGGAATCAGGCTGACCCCGAGAATCGCCGGCAGGCGATACCCGACGAGTTCCTGGCCGCCCAGCCGCGCCGCCCACTGCTCGATCAGATAGAAAAGCGGCGGATGGGAATCGGCGGCCTGCTGAAGAGCTTTCCAGACGGCCGATGCTCCGCCCTGGCGGGCGACGATCCATGTGCAAACTTCGTCGAACCAGAACGGCCGCACCGAAGCCAGGACCAGGTTTCTGGCGAACGAATAGATCACCAGAAGGCCGACGCAGAAAAACGCAAGCCGCCCGGACATCTCAACAGGAGTTTCGCTGTCCCTTGTTCTGGGCGGCGGATCGATTTCGTTTTCTCCGCTTCCGACAAGCGCGGTTCGGCGGGATGGAGCCCGCGAGCGTGAGATTATGGCACACGCCCTATGGAATCGTTGCGTGCGAACCGGCGCGCGAACCCGAAGGATTGCCACACGCCGCGCTCCACGCGACGCCGCGTTTCTTCCGGAGCCAGCGTCGCGAGATAGTTGGGCGGCGGGCCGGACACGGCGTCCGTGCGCGGCCGGCGATCCTCGACGCAGGCGACGCCCGAAAAGCGCTGTTCCAGCCCGAAAACCGCGTAGCCCAGCGCGCGCAGGAATCCGTGCGTGGGCGCCGGGTAATCCCCTTCCTCCTCGAAGACAATGTGCCGCACGCGGCGCTGCCGCAGCAGCCGGCTCATGCCCTGCAGGACGCCGAGTTCCCCGCCCTGCACGTCGAGCTTGACGATGCCGATGGCATCGCTCCCGGCGATCACCGTATCGAGCGCGCTCACCGCGACGCTCTGCGCAGAGCCCGGCGCCGGAGAACCGGCGTCCGCAGCCAGGAAGGAAGTCCCTTCGTTTCCCGCGAAGTACGCCGGGGTTTGCAGGATTCCTTCGCCGTCGTAGGCGGCGAGGGCCGCGCGGTGAACGGTAACCTGCGCGCCGTGCGCCTTTCCGCAGCGCGCCATGTTGCTGTCCAAACGGCGGAAGACCTCCGGATGCGGCTCAAAACATACGACACGCCCCGCGGCGCCGGCGCGAGCGGCCAGGAGGCTCGCGAAGTAGCCGATGTTGGCGCCCGCATCTACGGCCAGGTCGCCGGGACGTGTCAGGCGCCACAGAGTTTCGGTGACGACCGCATCGTACAGGCCCTGGCGGATCAATGCCTGGCCGATGGCTTCCCGAGGATTGACTTCCAGTTCGTGCCCCCACGGCAGGCGCACGTGCTGGAGGTCCGCGGAGGCCCGCCCGGGCGCGGGCAGAAGACGCTTGAGAATCTGCAGGGGCTGAAAGAAGTACTGCGGCTCGGCAATCTTGAAGACCCTCTTCAGCGCGGCCATGATCCAGGGACGCTTTTCGCGACGCGCAGAAATTGTAGCAGCGCGCAGAGGCGGCTGAAGCGTTTTCTGTCACGCGCGAACTTCAGGCCGCAGCGCAGCGGCGTCATTGCATCCGGTACTGCACGATCACGTTGACGTCGGCGGGGCTCGCGGAGCATCCGGCGGCCGGCGTGGCCACGCCGACCGTCAACGGTGCTCCGGCGGCGTAGTTCTGGCTGACGGCGCCGCTCGAGTTCGCCGCGGCCGAAAGGGTGACGTTCACCGGCGAAGAGCCGTCCGTCAAACGCACGACGGCGTTCGTGGTGCATCCCGCAGGAGCAGACTTGGCTTGCGCTTCGACGCGCGTCACGGTGATGGCCTTGTCGGGCGTCCAGGTCGCGCCGGTCCACGTCGTGGTGAGCGCCCCGGAAAGAAACACGTTCAGCGCCGCGCGCGGAGCGGCCTGCAGGAGCTCGCCGCCGAGCCGCAGCTTGCTCGTCGCCACGCCGCTGGCGTCCATCACCGGGTCGCCGGCGGTCGTGAGATTCCCCGCGACGGCTCCCGTGATGGTCGATGACGCGTCCACCGCGTGGCACGTCGTCAGGTTGTGGCCCGAGGTGATTTCGGCGTACCCGCCGCCGCTCGAGCGGTAAATGCGCAGGAACTGAATATTGCCGCCCACGGTGTCCGAGCAGTCCACGGTCACGGTCTGATTGCCGCTGGTGACCAGAACGCTCGCGGAGGGCGGGCCGGGCACGGTCTCGCGGCCGTTGTAGTCCACCTTGGTGACCGCGTAGGTCCACGTGCCCAGCGGCACGGAGCCTCCGCTGCCGACCACCGCGGCCGGCGTGCTCGACGGCGGGCTCACCGGCACGATTGCCGCGCCGTTGGTCATGAGCGTCAGAAGGCCGTGCGAGTCGATGAGGCTGTTCACGCCGAGATAGGTGGCCGAGCCGACTCCGACGCCGCCCTGGTTCACGCCGCCATTGATGATCAGCCCGGCCGGGTTGCCGACGACGAGCGGCTGCGCGACGTTCGAAGGCGTCACCGAATCCAGGGTGACGCCGTTCACGTTGGTGGAATTGCTGACGTCGATCATCGCCGTGGCTAGGCCGCCGCGCGGATCGGAGTAGTCCACGTTCTGGAGAAAATAGTTCGAGGTAAAGACGTTTCCGCCGACGTTGATGCGCAGGACGTTCCCTGTCCCGCCCTCCATCAGCGTGTTGCGGAAGTAGAACTGGCCGCCGCCGGTTCCCGCCGGGTTGGGCAGCGTGTCCACTTGCACGCCGGTCCCGCCGAAGTAGCACTCGTCGAAGTGGACGATCCCCGCGAGGCTGAGCGAGCCGGAGGCGGAATGCATGAGCGTCGAGCGCACCGCCTGCGGCGAGCCGAAAACCGAATTCTGGGCGTTGAAGCCGCTGTTCGTAAAGCGAAAGCCGAAGCCGCCCTTCAGCTCGACCGCCGTTCCCTGCGCGCCCAGGTTGAAGTAGACGTTGTCGAAGGTGAGGTCGGTCGAGCTGGAACCGTCCGGAGCGGCGTCCACCAGAACGCCGACGATTTGATTGCCGATGGCGTAGGTATCGAGGTTCCTGAAGGTGACGTTGCTGCGCGTCGGCTGGACATAGAAGAATGGATACGGGCAGCCGATTCCGCCGCCGATGGAGCCGCCGTCGGACGTGCCGCA
>DASPOW010000036.1:0-7667 GCA_035625855.1 Candidatus Methylomirabilota bacterium
TTCGCCGACCCGCAGGGCGACCGTTATCTCCTCGCCTGGGCCGCGACCTCCGAATCCGGCCGCAACGAGGTCAAGGCCGTCTCCAGCCTGCCTGGCCACGAAAAGCCGTCGCAGCTCTCCGAGCACGACACGGTTTTCGAGGTCTTTGACGTTCGCACCGGCAAGTTCCTGGGCGGAGCGGTCGTGCGGATCGGCGCGGGCCCGGAAAATTTCGAATCGGCGTTCTCTGTGGGCGATTCCCTCATTCTCGTCAAGGATGACCAGCGCATTACCATCCTCTCGCTCTCCACCGGCCGCCCGACGGCGCGCTTGTTCGGAACGGCGCCGTCGGCTTCAGCGGCTGCGGGCCTCCTCGCCGCCGCGGACGGCCCGCGCCTCACGCTCTTTGAGCTCGCAACAGGCGCCAAGCGCGGCGAATTCGCTTTTCCGGACCCTGTCGCCTATACCCACTTCTCCTCGGACGGCCGCCGCCTGCTCGTCCTGACTTCCCGCCAGCTGCTTCTTGTCCTGGATGTTTCGGGAAGCAGCGTCCGGCCTGCAACAGGCGGAGGGCTGCATTAGTGGCTCAGGCGCCGCGGTCCAGCACCAGGAACAGCGCCAGGTAGTTGCGCAGGTTCTGGGTGATGAGGAAGTTCTCCTTCACGTGCTGGTGTCCCTGCTCGCCCAATCGCGCCGCAATTTCCGGATGGGAAAGCAGAAAGCGCACCTGGTACGCGGTCCCCTCGACCGAATGCGCCAGGAGCCCCGTGTGCTTATGAATCACTTGCAGCGGAATCCCTCCGACCGCGGACGCAACCACCGGTTTCTTCTTCCACAGCGCCTCCGCGACGGTCAGCCCGAACCCTTCCCGCAGGCTCTTTTGCAGAATCACCGTGGACCCGCGCTGCAGCGCGTTGATCACCACCGGATCGTATGGAAGCTCGAGCACGTGGATGTCCGGATCCCCCTGTGCTTCGTCCAGTGATTCGGCGAAGACCTCCGCTCCCTCTGGATCGTCGGAGGCGCCACCGCCCGCCAGCACGAGTTGGCAATCCACGTAACGCTTCACGATGCGGTAGGCCCGGATCACGCCGACGGGGTCCTTCAGCCGGTCAAAACGCGAAATCTGCGTGAGGACGGGCCGCCGCCGGTCAATCTGATACCGCTCGAGCACCGCAGCAACCGCGCGGTCTTCCAGGTCGCGGTTTTTTTCCGCCAGCGGATCGATGGCCGGATGGAACAGGTACTGCGGAATCGGAAGCCGCCGCGCGAACTCCGGCGAAGAAAACAGCGCGCCGTCGTACCGTGACACAAACCCCTCCAGAAATTCCCACACCGTCTGGTTTGGGCGCGAAAGATCAATGTGGCAGCGCCAGATCCAATGCCCCGATCGTGCCTTCCTCGCCTGAATCAGCGCGGCCGGCTGCGGGTCGTGAACGACGATGAACGAAGCGTCGCCGCGCACCAGCGGGTAGTTCCTCTCGCTGCAGGCCATGAATACGTCAAGGTCCTTCGCGGGCGACTGATAGGCGCCGCCGTGCAGCGCGTTGTGAAAAGACTTCGTCACCTCGAAAAACTCGTCGCTGCCCTGCATCACGTCCCAGTGGATGGTCAGCCCCAGTTCCTCGGCCAGGGGAACCAAACGGTTCAGAATCTCCGCGACCCCTCCGCCCATTTTCGTCGAATTGATCATCTGGATTCCCCGACCCCGCAGCGCCGCTGCCAACGTCCGCATTTCCTGGATCTCGCCGGCGCCGACGATGGCGGCGTAGTCGTCGAGCGGGATGCGTCCCGCCAGAGCCGTCTGCGTCACGCCCTTCTCCTTTCCCGGTCGATCAGGCGCAGGATCTTCAAGCGCACCCTTTCCAGCGTGTTCGTGTACACGTCGATGCGATTGACGCTGGAAGCCAGCGCCTCCAGCCCGAGGCTGTTCGCCAGCCACAGCGAAAAATCATTGGTCCGCAGTTGCAGCCGCAGCCGCGAGGAAAAGAAATGAAAGTAAAGCGCCGAGTGGCTCAGGTTCTCCACGCCCGTGCGGAACTCCTCGAGGGTGCAAGCCGACCCCACTGGAATCGTCGCTTCCACGCTCTCGCAAAACGTGAAGCGCTCCAGCGCCGCCTGCGCCGCGATCTGCGGGTGCGCCGCGCAGTACTCGCCCACCAGCCGGTGCAGGTCGCGGCGCAGTTCGGCCAAAGACGTGTAGTCCCGCACGTCCAGCGCCGCAAGCTGCTCCGCAAGCTCGTGGCGGTTTGCCGACGCCAGCACCCACTGCGCGAAGTCATTCGAGAATCCTTCCGTGAGGAAGTGGTGCGTCCCCAGGGTCTGGAACGTGTGGTAGAAAATCGAAGCGTCGCTGCATTCCTCCAGTCCGCGCGACATCTCCGCCAGCGTGTCTGCCGTCTGGTTCCCGATGCGCGTCACCCGCGCGACCGTCGAAAACTGGAACGCCGCCGCGGCGGCGCCCCCGGAGACATGCGCGATGCCATTCACGGAAGGATCTCCTCGAAATCCCGCAGCGCCTGCGTCAATTCGCGGGGCGACGGCAACCGGAAACGCGCCCGGGTCCGGCGCTCCGGCCCCACCAGAATCGCTACGCCCCCAGCCACTGCGGCAAAAGCCGGCTCATCCGAGTAATCGTCGCCGCAATAAACCGCCAGCAGCTTGCTCCCGCGTTTCCGGCGCGCCAGGTAGCGCCGCACCGCCTCTCCCTTGCCGCCCACCCGGCGCGGAACAAGTTCCGCGTCGTGCAGGTTCTCGATCAGCCGCAGGTCCCGGCGCAACACGTGCGCCAGCATCCGCACCGCCCGGCGCACCGGAAGCCTCAGCGGCTCCCGAACGCCCCGCAAATGCACTGACAGGCTGGCCCGTTTGTCTTCGATCCAAATTCCGGTGCTGCGCGGAATCCGCTTGACCAGTTCCTCTCGCGCCCTGCCCAGCGCCCTGCGTTCTGCTGCCCGAAGCGAAAAATCTCCGCGCGTCTCGGCCCCGTAGAGCCCCCAGCACTGGACGTCCGGGACGCGCACAAGCCGCTCCAGCACGGCGCGCCGCCGTCCGCTGATCACGGTGACAGTCGCCTTCCGATGGGCCGCCAACCGTCGAAGGACTTCCTTCGTTTCCGCGGGCACGCGCGCCTGCTCGGGCCGCGGCGTCAGCGGAGCCAGCGTTCCGTCCAGATCCAGAAAGAACGCTACGCGGCTGCTCGCGCGGACGCCCTCAACGACGTCCTTCCAGTGAGCGCGAAGTGCGAGAGGCGGTGCGCCGCCCGCTGGCCCGCTCATGACACCTCGACGCGCTCCGGCGCGTCCGTCCGGATTTCCGTCAGGTCGGACAGCAGATTCGCCGCCCACCGGTAGATGTTGTGCTCTCGCACCAGCCGCCGCATGCGGCTCATGCGCGAGGCCTGTTCCTCCTCCGGCATTTCCAGCCCGTGTTGCAGCGCCGCAGCCACCTGGCGCACGTCGTAGGGATTCACCAGCAGGGCGTCGGTAAGCTCGTGCGCCGCTCCGGCAAACGTGCTCAGGATCAGCACCCCGCGATCGTCGTCGCGCGCCGCAACAAACTCCTTCGCCACCAGGTTCATTCCGTCATGCAGCGAGCTCACCACGCAAACCGAAGCCGCCCGGTAGAACCGGGCTATCTCCTCGTGCGAATGGTGCTTCAGCAGCACGATGGGCTTCCATTTCCCGGCCTGGAAGCGCGCGTTGATCCGGTCGGCCTCCGCGTGTACCTCCTCGAGCAGTCGCTTGTACCGCTCGATCTGCGTACGGCTCGCCGCGCCGATTTGCACGAACGTGAAGCGCCGCTGGTACGACGGATACGTCTCCAGAAAATGCTCGATTCCCCGGAATCGCTCGAGAATGCCCTTCGTGTAGTCCACGCGGTCCACGCCGACGCCCAGCAGCGACCCTTCCACGCCCAGCTCTTCAAAAATTGCCGCGCGCTCCGCCCCCGAACTCAACCGCCGGCTGTCCGCGGAATTCTCCGGAAACGATACGCTGATCGGGTACGGCCTCACCCGCGTCACGCGCCCCTGGCGGTTTACCGCGAAACGGTCCCATTCCGTCAGCGCCTCCAGCGCCCGGTCCACCGTCTCCAGAAAGTTGTTGCAGTGCGCCTGCAGGTGAAACCCGATCAGGTCCGCCCCCAGCAGCCCGTCCACCAGTTCGCGCTGCCACGGGCAGATCCCAAAGACCTCCGCGTTCGGCCACGGTATGTGCCAAAAAATCGCCACCCGCGCGTCGGGGCGCGCCTCCTTCACCATGCGCGGCAGCAGCGCGAAGTGATAGTCCTGCGCGAGGACAATCGGCGACTCAGTCCCGTCCATTTCTTCCAGAAGCGCCTCCGTGAACCGCCGGTTGACTTGCTGGTAGTGAATCCAATCCTCCGGCCGGAAGATGGGCCGTGCGTGCGCGATGTGGCACAGCGGCCAGAGTCCTTCATTGCTGAAGCCGTAGTAGTAGCCGGCCTCTTCCTCCGCGCTCAGCCATACGCGCCGCAATGTATAGGCCGGGCTCTCCGGCGGCACGCGCAGCCGGTTGTGCGAATCCACCACGGCCTCGTCGGCATTCCCCGATCCGTGGGCGATCCACGTCCCGTCGCACGCCACCAGCACCGGCTCCAGCGCCGTCACCAGCCCGCTCGCCGGCACCTGCACGCTGATCGTTTTGTCCTTCTCCTTGAACGTGTGGATGTATGGCTCGCGGTTGGCCACCACGAAAAGCGGCTTGTCCTCCAGCTTGGTGCGCAGGCTCACCCGCAGCCGTTCCGCCGTCCACAGCGATGCGTTCGAGTCCCGCAGTCTCGCTTCTTCCTCCGCCGACGCCCTCGCCGCCTCCAAATCCCGCGCCAGGTGTTTCATCTGGTCGTGAATTTCGTGGAAGACCTCTCCTTCCGCGGCGAGCGGCGGCGCTCCCCGTTCACCGGAGCGCAGGCTCCGCAGCCACGACGCGGTTCGCGCCAGCGGCCCGGTAAACGTCCAGCGCACCAGCACAAGGGCGAGGCCCGCGATGAGCGCGGTCTGAATCAAGGCGTTCAGCAGCGAATCCCGCGCTGCGTGCGCCACCAGCGTGCCGATGTATCCCGCGTCGTGAAACACCACCAGCGCGCCCGCCACGCGCCCGCTGCGCTTCAGCGGCAGCGCATAGACGTACATCGGTTCGTTCTCGATCGTGACGAATTCCGCCGACCCGGAACCCAGAATGTCTGCGCGCTCCGCCGTCGCCGGCAGGGACCGCAGCGTCCCGGGAAGTCCCGGCGAAATTGCCAGCGCCTGGCCGTCGTCGTAAATGGCCAGCCCGCGGAGGTGTTCCCGCTGGCCGTACCGCTCCACCAGCCGTTGCAGGCTGCGGTCGGAACCCCGCTCGAAAAGCGGCTCGACCGTCTCCTGCAGGCTCTCCGCCAGGATTTCCGCGCGCCGCGCAAGATCGTTGCGCAAAATCCGGCGTTCCGTCCGCACCTGGTAGCCCGCGAACAGCAGAGACACCACCGCCACGCTCACAATCAGCGGCACAACGATTCTCAAGGTCGTGCGCACAGGGTGGCCTCGCTTGGCTCTCTCGTTACTGCCTTCCGGGACTCAGGTTGAAACGCCGGCAGGGTGGGTGCCGGAAACATGGGGCTGAGCCGCGGCTTTGCGGAACGGAAGGGCCCGCTGCCGCTCGGATCCGGGCGCGGCGCTTCGCCGCTTTTTACTGTCCGGGCCTGGCTTGAACTGTGACGTTTACGGCGACGTTCTTCCCGCCGTCCACGCGGTATTCCACCGTGCAGACCGAGCCGACCTCCAGCTTGCCCTGCACCTTGGTGTTCTCGTCGAGTTGGAACTGCATCGTTTGGTTCTGGACGTCCAGCGAAAGCGCCGTGCCGTCCACGGCGGAGATTTTCCCCGTTGCGGTCTGATTGGATCGCGCATCGGCCATGGACGGAACCGGGCTCGCCCAGACCGACAGGGTGAACAACAATACGAAGAGGCTGGCCAACGATAAGGCGGTACGAAGTCGCATCTTTGCTCCTCCAAGAGTTGCGACTGGGTGCTCTTGGCCTTGCACGACTCACCCCACTACAGCACCGAATCCGCCTCAAGAATGAAATACCGCGAAATCAGTAGCTTCCGGGACGCAAATCTAGCGGCCACCCTGTTCCGCGGGTACTAGTTCTGTGAAATTTCTACTCTTCCTAGCCTCTTTACCTCCTCCCTCTTTGCTCCCTCTTTGCTGTTAAACTTTCCCCCGAGGTGCCTCCTCATGTCTGAGACCAGACCTGCCATGAAGCCGCCCACGCGCACCGAAACCGACAGCATGGGCGCCATCGAGGTCCCCGCCGACCGCTACTACGGCGCGCAGACGGCCCGCTCGCTCATCCACTTCGACATCGGCACGGAAACCATGCCGCCCGAGCTGATCCGCTCCTTCGGCATCCTGAAGAAAGCCTGCGCCCTGGTGAATCTCGACCTCGGCAAGCTCCCCGCCGAAAAAGCCCGCCTCATCACCGAGGCCGCCGACGAAGTCATCTCCGGCAAGCTCAACGACCACTTCCCCCTGCACGTCTGGCAGACGGGCAGCGGCACGCAGACCAACATGAACGTGAACGAAGTCATCTCCAACCGCGCCATCGAAATCGCGGGCGGCGTCATGGGCAGCAAGAAGCCCGTCCATCCCAACGACGACGTCAACATGTCGCAGTCCTCGAACGACACCTTTCCCGCCGCCATGCACATCGCCGCCGCCACGGAAACCGCGCGCCGCCTCCTGCCCGCGGTCAAAAAGCTCCGCGACGCCCTCGACGCCAAAGGAAAGCAGTTCGCCTCCATCGTAAAGATCGGCCGCACGCATCTCCAGGACGCCACGCCGCTCACCCTCGGCCAGGAATTCTCCGGCTGGGTCAGCCTGCTCGACCGCGACGCCGCGCGCGTGGGCGTTGCCCTTGACGGTCTCTATGACCTGGCCATCGGGGGGACGGCCGTAGGCACGGGCTTGAACGCGCACCCCGAATTCGGCGAACGAGCGGCGCGCAAGATCGCGGAGCTGACAGGTCTGCCCTTCCGCTCGCACCCCAACAAGTTCGCCGCGCTCTCCGCACACGACGAAATCGTTTTCGCCTCTGGTGCACTCAAAACACTTGCCGCTTCGCTGATGAAAATCGCCAACGACGTGCGCTGGCTCGCTTCGGGGCCGCGCTGCGGCCTGGGCGAACTGTCTCTCCCCGAAAACGAGCCTGGCTCCTCGATCATGCCCGGCAAAGTGAATCCTACCCAGGCCGAAGCCGTCACCATGGTCGCCGTGCAGGTTATGGGCAACGACGCCGCCATTGGCTTTGCCGGCTCCCAGGGCAATTTCGAGCTCAACGTCTATAAGCCTGTAATGATTTTCAACTACCTGCAATCGGTTGAGCTGCTTTCGGACGCCTGCTCGAGCTTCGTGGATCACGCCGTCGTCGGCATCGAAGTCAACCGCAAGCAGATTGATTTCTACGTGAAGAATTCCCTGATGCTGGTCACCGCGCTTTCGCCGAAGATCGGCTACGACAAAGCCGCCAAAGCCGCCCACACCGCCCACCACGAAAATTTGACCCTCCGCGAAGCCGTCATTCAGCTCGGCTATCTCACCGGCGATGAATTCGACGCCCTCGTCCGCCCCGAGGACATGACCCACCCATGACCACGTCACCTCTGCCTGCCGATTGTTGGAGGAAGC
>DASPOW010000037.1:0-3305 GCA_035625855.1 Candidatus Methylomirabilota bacterium
CAGCCAGCGTCCGCCCTCGAAACGCAGCACCAGAAAGGCGAAGGCAAGCTGGAGGCCGACGCCCCAGGCGACGGTCTTGAGGCGAATAGCTTTGCGGTCGGTGGAAAAAAGCCAGGCGCCGCCGAGAATCGCGACGATTCCGAGCAGACCGATAAATCTTCCCATGCGGTTCCTCCTCGCTACTGCGTTTCGCCGATGAGGCGCTTGATGAGTTTGGGGATTTCGCGCGGCGGCTCCGCGGCAATCTCGCAGCAGGTTTCCAGGAGCGGCCTGGCGGCGGCGAAGCGGCGCTCGTCGTTGTAGTAGACGGAGACGAGCGGCTCGCCCGCGGCGACGGGGTCTCCGATGCGCTTGTGGAACTCGAGGGCGACGGCGTGGTCGATGGAGTCTTCCTTTTTTTCGCGGCCGCCGCCAAGAACGGCGAGGGCGGTGCCGAACCGCTCGCACCGGGTGGAGGCGAGATAGCCGGCGCGGGGCGCGGAGATTTCGGCGCGCGCGCCGCCCTTGGGAAGCAGGGCAGGGTCGTCCACAACACGGGGATCGCCGCCCTGCAGCTCAACGCAGCGGCGGAACTTCTCGAGGGCTTTGCCGCTCGCGACCAGGGAATCGGCGAGCTTGCGGCCCTCGGCGACGCTCGGCGAGCGTCCGCCGAGGAAAAACATCCACGCGGAGAGTTCGAGGCTGAGGGCGCGAAGGTCCGGAGCGCCGCGGCCGTGGAGTACCTCGATCGACTCGATGACCTCGACGGTGTGGCCGGCGAAGCGCCCGAGCGGCTGATTCATGTCGGTGATGAGCGCGGCGACTTTCTTGCCCATGCGGCGGCCGGTTTCGACCATCAGCTCGGCAAGCTGCACGGAGTCCTCTTCTTTCTTCATGAAGGCGCCGGAACCGGTTTTGACGTCGAGGACCAGGGCGTCAATGCCCTCGGCGAGCTTTTTGCTCATGATGGAGGCGCAGATGAGGCTGAGGTTCTCTACGGTGGCGGTGACATCGCGCAGAGCATAAATCTTCTTGTCCGCGGGGGCGATTTCGGCGGTTTGGCCGACGAGGGCCACGCCGCATTCGCGCAGGACGCGGCGAAAGTCGGAAAGAGAGAGGTTGACGTTGAAGCCGGGGATGGATTCGAGCTTGTCCAGCGTGCCGCCGGTGTGGCCGAGGCCGCGCCCGCTGATCATGGGAACGTACAAGCCGCCGGCGGCGACGATGGGCGCGAGAATCAGCGAGGTTTTGTCGCCGATGCCGCCGGTCGAGTGCTTGTCCACTTTTTTGGCGGGCAGATCGGAGAAGTCCATGACCTGGCCGGAATGGAGCATGGCTTCGGTAAGCGCGGCGGATTCGGCGCGGGAGGCTCCGCGCAGCCAGGTGGCCATGAGCCAGGCGGCCATCTGGTAGTCGGGGATTTCGCCGCGGGTGTAGCCGGAAACCAGGAATTCGATTTCCTCGCGGGAGTGTTCCCCGGAATCACGCTTCTTGCGGATGAGATCCACAGCGCGCATGAAGAGGAGGCAAAACGACGGGAGCGTAGCATCGGCGGGGGGAAGCGTCAACGCAGGAGCGAGAGTGCTAAGATTCCGCGGCTCGATGCAGGAACATTGCCGGACCCGGGGGGAGAGATATGGATTTGACGCACGGATTTTCGCGGCGGGAGTTTCTGGCGCAGACGTCGTGCTTCGGCGCGTACTACGCGATGGCCAGCATGATTCCGCTGCCGCGGCTGAGCGAGGAGCTGCTGCAGGATTCGCGTGTGGCGCAGGCGCCGCTGGCGGACAAGGGGTTCGCGGCGGTGCGGAAGATCGGCGACGGGCTCTACGCGACGATTTCGGACCCGACGAAGGGCCGGGAGACGATCTGCAACGGCGGCTTCCTGGCCGGAAAAGACGGCGCGCTGCTGATCGAAGGATTCACGATGGCGGCGGGCGCGAGGTTTCAGATGGAGGTGCTGCGGATGGTGAGCCAGGCGCCGGTGAAGGCCGCGCTGGACACCCACTACCACTTCGACCACTCGATGGGGAACGCGTATTACGGGGCGAGCGGCGTGCCGCTGTGGGCGCATACAAAAGCGGCGTCGCGGATCGTGGAGAGCTACGGCCCCATGCAAGGGGCGGACCAGGCCGCGGTGCTGGGGCCGTTTGAGAAGCGGGTGCGCGACGCGAAATCGGAGACGGAAAAGCAGCACGCGCAGGGGGACCTGGACGCGGTGACAGGGCTGTTTTCGATCGTGAACGCCGGCATGCTGGCGCTGCCGAATCATCCGCTGGATCCGGCCAGGCTGCCGATGAATGTGGACCTGGGCGGGCTGACGGCGGTGATCGAGACGTACCCGGGACATTCGGGGACGGACATCGTGGTGCGCGTGCCGGCACAGAACGTGGTGTACGCCGGCGACCTGCTGTTTAACGGCTGGTATCCGGTGTGCTTCGACCCGATGGCGACGATTTCGGGTTGGCGGGCGACGCTGGGGAAATTCGCGGCATTCGAAAAGGACACCATCTTCGTGCCGGGACACGGGCAGATCTGCGGGCAGGAAGGAATCAAGACGCTGCGCGAGGTGTTCGACGACATCGCCGAGCAGGCGGAGAAGATGCACAAGGCGGGTGTGCCCGCTGCGGAAGCGGCGGACCGCTACGTGGTGCCGGAGAAGTACAAGAATTTTCCGGTGTTCGCGTGGGGCTTTACGATCGGGCCGGCGATTCTGAAGCTGTACGCGGAGTGGGGCGCGAAGTAGCGGCGCGGCGGGCTATTGCGCCAGCGGCGCGGAGGGATGGCGCGCGGCGATGTCCGCGGCGACGCGCATCATTTCCGCGTGGACGAGGGCGTTGGAGGCCAGGATGGACGGCGCGCCGAGGGTGTAGCGCGAGCCGTCGAACTGGCTGACGCGGCCGCCGGCTTCCTCGACGAGCAGCATTCCCGCGGCGGTGTCCCAGGGCTTCAAGCCGAACTCCCAGAAACCATCGAAGCGGCCGGCGGCGACCGTGGCGAGGTCGAGCGCGGCGGAACCGTCGCGACGGACTCCGTGCGAGCGGAGAGTGAAATCCCAGTAATAGTGGATGTTGGGATTGGACTGGCGCTTGTGGGTGGGAAAGCCGGTGGCGAGCAGGCTCTCGGCGAGGCGCGGGGTGGCGGAAACGCGAATGGGCTTGCCGTTGAGGGTGGCGCCTTCGCCGCGCGCGGCGGCGAACATTTCGTCGCTCACGGGATTGAAGACGACGCCAGCGAGGAGCGTCTCGTCTTCGGCGAGCGCGATGGAGACGCAAAAGCACGGGTAGCCGTGAGCAAAATTGGTGGTGCCGTCGAGCGGATCCACG
>DASPOW010000038.1:0-3137 GCA_035625855.1 Candidatus Methylomirabilota bacterium
CAGCGCAGGCTGGAAGCGGTTGAAGAAGCGCAGAATCCTCTCATACTCCTGTTCAGAGTCAACCCAAATAACGTTAAAATCCGACGTGACCTGGTCGCGCAGCACCCGCTCCACCACATTGAGATCGTGATAAATCAGCGCGGGCGGCTTCGAGTTTTCCGCGCGCGTCTTGATGTCGTTCCACAATCCCTTGAGGAACCGGATGTCGGCGCGCAATTCGTCTTCGCTGGCGTTCTGCGCCGCGGTGCGAACGATGAATCCGCCGTGCCCGTTCTCGCGCTCGCTCTGGATGATTCGTTTCAGTCGCTGCCGCTCTTCCTCAGAAGCGATCTTGCGCGACACGCCGGTGTGGTTCACGGTCGGCATGTAGACCAGGAAGCGGCCGGGCAAGGCGATGTGGCTGGTGATGCGAGCGCCTTTCTTGCCGATCGGCTCCTTAGCGATCTGCACCAGGATTTCCTGCCCTTCCTTGAGCAGGTCGCTGATTAGCGGCACCGGAGCTGATTCGCGCCGCCGGAAGCGCCGCCCGCCGCGTCGTCCGCGGTCGCGCGGCCCGCCTGAGCGGTCAAAACGCCGGCGCTCGGTCCGTTGGGTGTAACCGGCGGTCGCCGCCGGAGCGCGCACTTCCGCCCGCGCATCGACCGTGCCGTTGCCGCGAGCTTCCGCATCGAGCATAGCCTCCGCCTCGGCCTGCGCTTCTTCGAGTTCAAGCTCCTCGCTGTCCTCGTCGGTCTCGACCGCGCCCTCTTCCCGAGCCTGCGCAGCGCCCGATTCCACCAGCGATGCGGCATGAATCTCATCGACCGTCTCCCGCGCATCGCCGTTAAAGTGCGCCGGGCCAGCCGCACGCGTTTCTTCCTCGAACTCTTCGTAGCCCTCGTCCGAAGAGGATTCGTACCGCACAGTGTCCACTTCTTCTTCGTCGATGGTTTCTTCTTCCAGGGTTCCCGGTGCGGCGAACACCGGAGTCTCTTCCTCGCGTACTGCGGGCCGCTCAGTCGCTGCTCTCTCCGCAACCGCCTCCTCGACCTCCTCGACCATCGCATGGTCAGTTGCGCGCTCGCCGTCCCCGCCCCAGCTGGCCGCCGCAGCCACAGCTGCTTCCGGACGGCGGAACTCATGGCCCCACTCCGCCGAGGTCGAAGCCGAAGGCGTCGATTCTGAAACTTCCTCCCGGATGTCTTCGTGCTCCTCATGCAGGGGCTCTGCCACCGATTCGGCCGAGGCAAAGATAGGCTCATCTTCCGGGAAGGTCGCCGAAATTGGCGCTACCCCCTCCGCGGAGGGCTGTTCCCTCGGCACGTTCTCCGGCTCACTGGCCGGCGCTGGCTGCGCAAGGCGCTGATACTTCGAGATCGATTCTCCCGGCAACAGGATGGGCTGATATCCGGCAGGCGGCCCGGATGGCGCCGGCCTGAAGCTCTGCGGACGAGACGGTGCATTGTCCGCGGGTCGCGCGGAGCGCAGTTCTCCGCCCCGCTCCCGGCCATCCCCCCGCCGCCCGCGACGGCGGCGTCTTCCGCGCCAGCCTCCACGGTCGCGGTTGTGATCGCCGTCGTTGCCGGACTCATTCGTTCCACCCTCCACGTCGGCCGGTACCGCTTCCGCCGGCTCGCTGTGCACAACTGCTGCCGCCGGCTCCAATTCCTCGCCCGCGGCGGTCGATGCGGACGCCTCTGCAGCCCCGCCAGCGCCCTCCGCGACCTGCTGCGGCCGCGCTTCCTGCGGGCGCATATCCTGCACGCCGCGATTCGCCGGCACCGCATCGGTCAAATCCTCGTCCTGCTCTTCCAGATCCATGAAGTCGGAGACATACAGGAAAGCGTCGCGTTCGAGGCCAATATCCACGAATGCCGACTGCATGCCGGGCAGCACCCGCGTCACCTTTCCTTTGTAGATGGATCCCGCTAAGGTGTATTCGTTTTCGCGCTCGAGGTAGATTTCCGCGAGCAGATCGTCTTCCACCAGCCCCACCTTGGTTTCGTGAGGCGTGGAGGACACAAACAGTTCCTTGTTCATTGACACTCCGGTCCCGCGCGACTGTTATGCAGTCAGGCGGGCTTCACCGGCGTGAATCAGGCGAGGAGCGGGGGAATTGAGCGTGGCGATGCTGCCCCACACAGGGGACGCCCTGGGCCAAGGAGTTCTCCTCCTGGCCTAGTTCGTTGCACAAGCTTGGGAATCTTTTGCACTTATCGCATTCACTTCCGCCGGGTTTTGTGACCGCACTCTCAGACCGTCATTTCGGTCGGGGGGCCGTTTCCCTGCCCGGCTGTTCGAAGCTTCAATCCCGCCCGGCCTCAACTGCTCACTGGCCGGTGAATGCCCTCTTTACGCGAGGGCGATCGATATTTTTGGGCTGCGCCCTCGGTCTTTGCCCCAATCGGACCGGACCGAACCAGGCACAGCAACTGCTTTCCTGCCGCCTCCCCCGTTCATCGCTCCTGCGACTAGCTCGAACTGCTGGCTCACCCAGCTAGTTAACGAAACGGCGCATGCGGACGTTCATTACCAGACCCAGCGCCAGGAACATGAACAATACGGAAGACCCACCATAACTCATTAGCGGCAGGGGTATTCCGGTGACCGGCATATAGCCGACCACCATGCCGACATTGACCAGAATGTGGAAGCTAAGCACCGCTACCACACCCATCACCACGAACGTGCCAGCGCGGTCGGGCGCTGTTTGCGCGTTCTGGGTCAAACGCATCAGCACTATGAAGTATAGCAGCAGAACCCCAAGCGCGCCTACAAACCCATGCTCCTCGGCAAACGCCGCGAAGATGAAGTCCGTCTGCGGCACCGGCAGGAAAGCCCCGTGTGTTTGCGAGCCTTTCCCGCCCCACAGTCCCCCGGAACCGACCGCTATCATGGATTGCTTAACTTGATACCCCGAACCCTGCGGATCGGAGTCAGGATCTTGATAGCTGGTCAGCCGTTGTTTCTGATAACCCTTCAGGATATGAACGGCCGGGACATAGAACACAACGCCGATTCCGATTGCTCCCGCCAAGACGACGGCAAGACCCTGCTTCCATTGCATGCCTCCCAGAAACATCCCCATGACCGCGATGGGTAGGTAAGTCAAGGCTGTGCCCAGGTCGGGCTGCTTCAGGACCAGGAGCATGGGAATG
>DASPOW010000039.1:0-4290 GCA_035625855.1 Candidatus Methylomirabilota bacterium
AAGCCGCCATGTTCGGGGTCGCCATAACGGGCGATGGTCTGGTCCAGGGTGAGGCGGGCGGCGCGGAAATAGCGCGCGTCGACGGTGGCTTCCCAGGCATCGAGCAGGGCGTTGACGCCGGCGACCTGGTCATCGAGTGAGCCTTCCAGGGCGGGTTCGCCGATGCGGTGGCGGAAGCCGCGCGATTCCGACCAGGCTTCGCCGAGCATGCGGTCGAGAGTTTTCAGGGCGAAGGCGCGGCAATTCCGACCGATGCTTCCGCCAAGGACGCGAGCGGCGTCGAGATAAGCGGAGACGAACATCGCGTTCCATGCCGTGTACATCGTATTGTCGACAAACGGCGTCGGACGCGGCAAACGCGCGGCAAGCATTTTCCCCTTAGCGCTGGCAATCGTCAGGCGGACTTCGCTTTCTTCGCCGCCCAGCGTCGAAGCGATGGCGGCGGCGTCTCGGGCGATCCACAAGACGTTCTTCGCCGGGTTGTGGTGCATCTCGCCGCGGGCCTCCACGTCGTAGTAGAGCTCCATGACGCGGGCCTCCTCCGGCGAGAGCGCCCCCCGGAGTTCCTCGAGTGTCCAGGTGAAGTAGTCCCCGTCATCCTCGAGTGAGTAGTCGGCGTCCTGGCTGGCGAAGAAGCCGCCGTTCGACTGGTCGGAAAGCGCTTCGTTGACCCACCCGATAATGCCCTCGGCAGTTTCGCGGAGAAACGGATTGCTGGCCACCCGCCAGCCGTGGAGGTAGTTCCTGAGCAGCTCGGAATTGTCATAGGACATCTTTTCGAAGTGGGGAACGAGCCAGCGCTCGTCCACGGAATAGCGGTGGAAGCCGCCGGCGAGCTGGTCGTAAACGCCGCCGCGTGCCATCTTCTCGAGCGTCGTCTCGGCGATGTTCAGAAGGTGTTTTTCGTTCGTTTGCTGGTAACGCTCGAGGATGAGGTCCACAGCGGAGGCATGCGGAAACTTGGGCGCCCGGCCGAAGCCGCCGTTCTTGACGTCGAACAACTGGACGATGGAGCGCACCTGCGCATCCACGACCGCGGGATTAAAGCTCGAGCCCGCCGCGGAGAAAGACTCGGCTTGCGCAACGGCCTGGGCCAGGGAGCCGGCCGCTTCTTCGAGATCGGCGCGCTTCTCGCGGAAGGATTCGGCCACCGCCGTGAGAATGCGGCGCATGCTGGGACGGCCCATGCTGTCTTCCGGAGGGAAATAGGTGCCTCCGAAAAAGGGGCGCCCGTCGGGAAGAAGAAAACCGGTGAGAGGCCAGCCGCCCTGGCCGGAAATGGCGCTGATGGCGGCCTGGTAGCGGGCGTCCACGTCGGGGCGTTCGTCGCGGTCCACTTTGACAGGGATGAAGTGCTCGTTAATGAGCGCGGCGGTCTGGGGATTCTCGTAGCTTTCGCGGTCGATTACGTGGCACCAGTGGCACCACACCGCGCCGATGTCCAGCAGGATGGGCTTGTTTTCCTCGCGGGCTCGCGCAAAGGCTTCTTCGCCCCATTCGTGCCAGTCAATGGGCTGGTGCGCGGCGGAGCGAAGGTAAGGGCTGGCGGAATTCTTCAGGCGATTCTCTGTATGGGAGTCCAAACGGGGTCCTATTGTACGTCGCCGGGTTCGAGATCCTCAGGATCCAGCGGCTTACGCCCGGCGAATCCCTCATCCTGGCGGTGATAAAAGCGGATGCGATCCTCGCCCAGCTTCCAGCAGAGATAAACCTCTTCGTTGCCGACAACAGAGGGAAAATCCAGAAGCCCGACTTCCAGGTCCTTGACGACGCACCCCGCGGAACTGATGCGCTCGAGAGCGGCTTTCAGCATCTGGGTCAGTCGGCGGTGCTGAATCCGCAGCTTGGCCATCTTCTCGTAAGGAACCAGGATGCCGCCCATTACCATAATGCGCGAGACGGCCGCGGAAAGATCCACGTCGAGTGAACTGAGCCGCTTGCGGCAGCTCATGGCTTCCACGAGAAAGGGCTCTAATTCCTTGCGGGCAATTTCGGCTTCGTGGAGGGTGAAAAGCCGGTGCGGCTGCTCCTCGGCATTATCCTGTTCCTCATCGGGCATTTTTCCATGCTACTTGAAAATGCGGGCCGAAGCGATAGCTCAGCGGAGGGAGAGCATTCGCTCGAGCGCTACACGGGCGAAGTGGCGGGTGCGGTCGTCCACCGAGACGCGGTTCACGACGTTCCCGGCGACCAGATTCTCGAGGGCCCAAAGCAGGTGGCGCGGCGAGATGCGGAACATCGTCGAGCATACGCAGACGTTTGGGTCAAGCGAAACGATGGTGCGGTCCCGCAAAGTCTTGCTCAACCGGTTGACCAGGTGAACCTCCGTTCCAACGGCCCACTGGGAGCCCGGGCGGGACGCTTCGACGGCCTTGAGGATCCCTTCGGTCGAGCCGATTTCATCGGCGGCTTGGGCTACCTCGAAGCGGCATTCGGGGTGAACAATCACGCGGATGCCCGGGTGCTCGCGGCGCACGCGGGCGACATGTTCTGGCAGAAACCGCTGGTGAACCGAACAGTACCCCTTCCAGAGGATGATGCGCGAGCGGCGCACAGCCTCCGGTGAATTCCCGCCCATCTCCTCGTACGGATTCCAGACCACCATCTGGCCCAAAGGAATGCCCATCCGGAACCCGGTGTTGCGGCCAAGGTGCTCGTCGGGGATGAAAAGGACGCGCTCGCCACGCTCGAAAGCCCACCGCATAACGGCAGCGGCGTTGGAACTGGTGCACACCGAACCACCGTGCTCACCGGTGAAGGCCTTGATGGCCGCGGTCGAATTCATATACGTGACCGGAACGACCTTCAGGTCGCCCAGAGACTCGAGTTCGCTCCAGCACGCTTCGACCTGGCCGATATCCGCCATGTCCGCCATGGAGCAGCCGGCGTTGAGGTCCGGCAGAATGACGATCTGGTGGGAGCGCCTGAGGATGTCCGCGCTCTCAGCCATAAAGTGCACGCCACAGAAGACGATGTACCGTCCGTCGGCTTCGGCGGCCTGTTGGGAAAGCTTCAGTGAATCCCCGCGAAAATCGGCGAACTTGATGACCTCGTCGCGCTGGTAGTGATGCCCCAGGATGACCACGTCGCCGATCAGGCGGGCCTTGGCCTCAGCGATGCGGTCGTCGAGCGAGTTGTCCGGCGTCAGAAGATAACTGTCAAAATCGCACCCGACGCCCTTTTCCACCTCCGGGATACGAATGGTGGGCGGCTGCTCAATGGTGATGAGCGGCGAAGAATCCGAAAGGTGTTGGAAGCCGGCCATAAGGATGCTTATCGCAGGTGCACCGAATCGCAAGCGGGCTGAAACCGCATATTAATCTTCTCGCGTTTCGCGGAAGTTTACCAGTCCGCCGCAAAGCCAGGAGGCCGAACCTGTGGAAGATCGCTGGTCCGTAATTAATAGGTGTCGTTTCAGCAACTTACGGGGCACGCGTTATCCGCCAATGAACACCATGGTGCGCGAGGGCGGCACAAAGTCGGGTTCATTGATGCGGTGGCCGGCCTCTTTCTCGTTCACCACGGAGCGGATAAACGATGCGAGGTCCTCATCGGAAGAGCCGTCACGCAGCAGGCCGCGCAGGTCGCGGTCTTCCTTGCTGAAGAGGCAGGTACGGAGCTTGCCGTCGGCCGTGATGCGGATACGCGAGCAGAACCCGCAGAAGGGCTGAGTCACTGGTGCGATGAGCCCGATTTCGCCCGGCGCCCCGTCGGCAAAGCGATACTTGCGTGCCGTCTCGCTGCGCTCATGCGGGACTGGTTCCAGCTTCCACTGAGCGTCAATGCGGCGATGGACTTCAGCGGCGGGAACAACCAGGGAACGAGACCAGTGCCGGTCCGCGTCGAGGGGCATGAACTCGATAAACCTCATGATCACGCCACGGTCGCGCGCAAACGCCGCGAAAGCTTCGACTTCATCGTCGTTGATGCCCCGAACGAGAACAGCATTAACCTTGACGGGAGCCAAGCCGGACCTCTGCGCAACGTCAATGCCCGCCATAACGGAATCGTAGGACCGCGTCCGCGTAATTCGCTCAAATCTCAGAGGATCGAGGGAATCGAGGCTGATGTTGATACGATGAAGGCCGGCGCGAATCAGGTGGCTGCAGCGGTCGGCGAGAAGATGCCCATTTGTGGTCATGGACAGGTCCTGGACGCCGATCGCCACCAATCGCGAAATGAACTCCTCGACTCCCGGTCGGACGAGCGGCTCTCCTCCCGTGACGCGGACCTTGCGAATGCCGAGGCCGACAAGCACGTTCGCAAGGCGGTCGAGCTCGGGCCAGGAAA
>DASPOW010000040.1:0-2713 GCA_035625855.1 Candidatus Methylomirabilota bacterium
CGAGACCCAGGGTGAACATGCCGTGCCCGTACGCGATGGAAAGGCCTCGCTACGACAGCCCGAAAGAGAGCCCGGAATGGCTATGAGCCGAAGCGGGATCAATCCGTGACGATTGTCAGAGGGAGCGGCCGGAGTCGAGGACGAGGAGCTGGCCGGTGACGGTGGGCGAGTGGATGAGGAAAGAGACGGCATTGGCGACTTCCTCGGGCGTGCCGGTGCGCTTGAGGGGAGCGAGGCGGATGAAGTCGGCCTCGAGCTCAGGAGCGTCTTCGGGCATGGTGACGGTGCCGGTGGCGATGGCATTGACGCGAACTTCGGGGGCCAGGGCGCGGGCGAGGCAGCGGTTGAGCATGATGACCCCGGCCTTGGAGACGCAGTAGGGGATGAAACCCGGCCAGGGCATGAGGCCGCCGAGGGAAGCGAAATTGACGATGACGCCGCGGGACTGCCTGAGGGCGGGCGCGGCGGCCTGGGCACAAAAGAAGTAGGCCTTGAGGTTGGTGTCGAGGGCAGTGTCCCACTGCTCTTCGGTGGCGGTATCGATGGTAGCGGGAAAGAAGACGGCGGCGTTGTTGACGAGGATGTCGAGACGGGGGAAGCGGCGGGCGGCTTCGGCGAACAGGCGACGGATGCCGGCGAGGTCGCGCAGGTCGGCGGAAACGGCTTCGGCGCGGCGGCCGAGGGCGCGAATGGCGGAAACGGTCTCGCCGGCGGCCGTTTGGGAGCCGCGGTAGTGGACGACGACGTCGGCGCCCTCGCGGGCCAGGCGAAGGGCGACGGCGTGGCCGATGCGCCGGGCGGCGCCGGTGACCAGGGCAACGCGGCCAGCAAGCGAAGGAAGCGCGGCAGCAGAAGTGTCCGGCTCAGGCATAGGTTAGGAGGAGAAGACTAACACAGCAGGCCGAGGAGTCCGCGCGGGCGCCCGCGAAGCGGGTGGCGCGCGCAGCAAGCTGGTAGAATCGGGGCGAAAAGAAGCCGCCGGACGGCGGGGTGAACCCGCCGCGACACGCGGAGGAGCGATGAAACTGGACTTGCTGGCGATTGCGGCGCACCCGGACGACGTGGAACTCACGTGCGGCGGGACGCTGCTGAAGACGGCGAGGAAGGGCTACAAGACGGGGATCCTCGACTTGACGGCGGGCGAGATGGGCACACGGGGGACGCCGGAGACGCGGGCGCGGGAAGCGGCGCGGGCGGGGAAGCTGCTGGGGGTGAAGTGGCGGGGCACACTGGGCGTGCCGGACTCAGACGTGCAGGCGAGCCGCGAGTGGAAGCTGCGGCTGGCGGAGCAGTTGCGCGAGCTGAAGCCGCACACGGTGATTCTGCCCTACTGGAAGGCGCGGCACCCGGACCACTACCACGCTTCGACGCTGGGATACGAAGCGTGCTTTCTGGCAGGGCTGAAGCAACTGGCGATTCCGGGGGAGGCGTATCGTCCCTTCAAGATTCTGTATGCCACGGCGTACGCGCAGGTGAAGCCGACGTTCGTGGTGGACATTACAAAGGAGTTCGACGCGCGGGGCAGGGCGATCCGGGCGTACGCGTCGCAGTTCCAGCCGCCGAAAGGGGCGCCAAAGAGCAAGGTGTTCCTGGGAATCGACCGGTTGGAAGACGAAATGGCGCAACTGGCGCGGCACTACGGGCAGATGATTGGGGTGCGGTACGGGGAGCCGTTTCTGACCAAAGAGCTGATGCAGGTGGAGGACGTGGTAGAACTGCCGGTGCGGTCGATCTAGGTCAATGCAGGCACAGGGGCCGATTCCCAGGGCTAGAACTTTTCGTCCTGCGTGGCGGGAGAGAAGCCAGGGATAGTCTGGGCTTCGCCACGGCGCTCGACCTTGACGCGGACAAAGGACTCCTGCTCGGCGCCGCTCTTGCGGAGAACAGCGACGGTGGAGAGGGCCTCCGAATAGACCCGGGTGACGAGAAAAGTTTCGCCGCTCTTGTCGTTCTTCCAAAGCTGGCCGATCTGTATTTTCTGGCTCATGGGGTGGCGGGGTGTCTCCCTCGACTTTAGATAGGGCCACGAGGGGTGTCAATCGGAGAAGGGGTGCTCTTTGGGCACACCGCCGTGGAGGAAACCATCGGCCGGGGTGCGACATCAAACAACGGAAGAGCAGAAGCTGCGAGGGGTGTATAATGGGCGCAGCTATGGGAGGTAAGAGCCATGGCAAAGACCTCTAGGCTGATTCAGAGTCTTCTTCTGACCGCGGGATTGCTGGGATTGCCGCAAATCCTCGCGGCGCAGAATCCTCCGCCGCCGCCCCCGCAAGATCCCAATCAACAGCCCGTTCCACAACAGACCGAGGTCCATCCGAAGAACTCGAAAGAGGACGTGGAACAGATCGGGAACCGCGATCCCGGCAGAGGAATCAATTTTTATTCGCTGGAAAAAGAGATCGCCCTCGGAAAGCAGCTGGCGCAGGAAGTGGAGCGCTCGGCGAAGATGGTTGACGACCCGGTAGTGACGGAATACGTGAACCGGGTGGGCCAGAACCTGGTGCGCAATTCGGACGCCAAGGTTCCGTTCACGATCAAGGTGATCGACTCGGACGTGGTGAATGCGTTCGCGCTGCCGGGCGGATTTTTTTACGTGAACAGCGGGCTGATCCTGCGCGCGCAGGAGGAATCGGAGCTGGCGGGCGTGATGGCGCACGAGATTTCGCACGTCATCGCGCGGCACGGAACGAAAAACGCAACCAAGGGCGAGATC
>DASPOW010000041.1:0-4297 GCA_035625855.1 Candidatus Methylomirabilota bacterium
GCGGAGATGCGCGAGCTGGTGGCGCAAACGTCCGAGGAAAAGAAATGAAGGAAGCGCGCGCGCATCTCTACGGCGTGATGGCGGAGTTCGACACCGCCGAGCAGCTCGTGGAAGCCGCGGCGAAAACCGTGGCGGGCGGGTACCGCCGCGTGAATGCCTACGCGCCGTTTCCGGTGGAGGGCCTGGCGGAGGCGCTGGGTTTCCGGCGCTCGAACGTGCCGCGGCTGACGCTGCTGGGCGGGCTGCTGGGCGGGACGGGCGGCTTCTTCATGCAGTACTGGATGGCGGCCGTCAGTTATCCGGAAAACATCGGCGGGCGCCCGCTGAACAGCTGGCCGGCGTTCATCCCGGTGACGTTTGAGTGCACGATTCTGGCGGCGTCGCTGTTCGCCGTGCTGGGGATGCTGGCGCTGAACAAGCTGCCGCAGCCGAACCACCCGGTGTTCAACGCGCCGCGCTTCGGCCTGGCGTCGAAGGACCGCTTTTTTCTGTGCATCGCTGCGGACGACCCGAAGTTCGACCGGGTGCAGGCGGCGAAGTTTCTTGAGGGCCTGAAGGCACATGACGTCGTCGAGGTGCCGAGTGACTAGCGCGGGCAGGCTGACGGGTTGCGCCTCGGCGCTGCTGCTGTGTCTGCTGGCGGGCTGCCGGCAGGACATGGCCGACCAGCCGAAACATCGGCCGCTGTCGCCTTCGGCGTTCTTCGGCGACGGCCGCTCCGAACGCGACCCGGTGGATAACACCGTGGCGCGCGGCGCGCTGGTGGAAGACGAACTGACAATACCAAAGGACTCGAACAATTTCCCATTGCCGGTGACGCGGGAACTTCTGGAACGGGGCCGGGAGCGCTTCGGGGTTTTCTGCACGCCGTGCCACGGCCTGCAGGGGGACGGCAATGGAATGGCCGCGGTGCGCGGAATGAAGCACCCGCCGAGCTACCACGACGAGCGCCTGCGGCAGGCCCCGGTCGGTCATTTCTACGACGTAATTACCCACGGCTTCGGGGCCATGTACGACTATTCCGCGCAAATTGCGCCGCGCGACCGCTGGGCGATCATCGCCTATGTCCGGGCGCTGCAGTTGAGCCGGCACGCCCCGGCGAGCGAACTGCCGGAGGAGTTGCGGCGCAAGCTGGAAGCGGCGGCGCCGGCGAGCGCCCCGGCCGGCGAGGAGAAGAAATGACGGCGCAGAACTACATGGCGCCGGAGAGCGCAGGACGGCTGTCGCAGGGCGGGCTGATCGTCGGCGGCGCGGCTTTGCTGGTTTGTGCGATCGGGTACTTCAGGAATCCGGAGCAGTTCCTGCGCTCGTACCTGATCGGCTACCTGCTGACGCTCGGCGTCGCCCTGGGATGCCTCGGCCTGCTGATGCTGCAGCACATGACCGGCGGCGACTGGGGCATCGTGATCCGGCGGCCGCTCGAATCGGCAACGCGCACCCTGCCGCTGCTGGCGGTGCTGTTTCTGCCGATTGCCTTCGGCGCGCGGAAGATCTACCTGGTATGGACGAGCCCCGGATGGGTCGCCCCGTCGGCGCTGCAAAAGGCTTACCTGACGCTGCCGGGCTTTTACCTGCGCGCGGCGGTTTATTTTGCGATCTGGCTCACCCTGGCGCTTCTGCTGAACGCGTGGTCGAAGCGGCAGGACGCCGACCCGGAGGATCGCGGGCTGCGGCGTAAGATGCAGCTTCTGAGCGGACCGGGAATCGTGCTTTATGTTTTCACGGTGACCTTCGCCGCGGTGGACTGGGTGATGTCGCTCTCGCCGCAGTGGAACTCAACGATCTTCGGGTTCCTGTTCGTCGCCGGCCAGGCCATTTCGGCGATGTGCCTGACGATTATGGTCATCGTGACGCTGGCGCGGACCGAGCCAATGTCGCGCGTTCTACAGCCGCGGCACCTGCACGACCTCGGCAAGCTGCTCTTCACCTTCGTGATGCTGTGGGCTTATTTTTCCTTCTCGCAGCTGCTCATCATCTGGTCCGGCAACCTGCCGGAAGAGATTTCCTTTTACCGGCCGCGGCTTTCCGGGTCCTGGGGGTACGTGGCGGTCGCGCTGCTGCTGTTCCATTTCGCGCTGCCCTTTTTTCTGCTGCTTTCCCGCGACGTCAAGCGCAGCGCGCGGTTTCTGCCGAAGCTGGCCGCGTTCGTCATCCTGATGCGCTACGTCGATCTGTACTGGATCAGCGGGGCGCAGTTTTCGCCGGGCGGGCTGCACGTGCACTTTCTGGACTTCGCCGCGCCGCTGGCCGTCGGAGGAATCTGGCTGGCGTGGTACGCCCGGCAGTTGAAAGAACGGCCGTTGCTGCCGCTGGGCGACCCGCGCCTGGCGGAGGCGTTGGAGCATCATGAGCACTGACGCACATGAGACCGGAAAGGCGACGGGCGCGGAGCCCGTTCACCGCGACGTGGCGTTCGAGCCGCGAGACTTCGGCAGCGGGGGCGTGCTGAAGTTCCTGGTTTTGCTGGCGGTCACGATCGCGGTTGCTTACTTGGTCTGCCTGGGGGTGTACAAACTGACTGTTTCGGAGGCGGCGCACAAGGATAGTCCGCCGCCGCCGGCGCGGCAGAGAGTCCGGATTCCGCCTCCACCGGAGCCGCGGTTGCAGGGCGTTCCCGCACACCCCAGCGACCCGCAGGCGGATCTGCGCGCAAAAATTGCGGCGGACCGCCGGGCGTTGGAACAAGCCCGATGGGTGGACGAGAAGGCCGGGGTGGCGCAAATCCCGATCGAAGACGCGATGCGCCTTATCGTGGAGAAAGGCCTGCCGCAGGTTTCCGCGGTCACGCCGACGGGAAGAGCGGAAAAGAAAGAAGCAAAACCATGAACAAGGTCGGGGTTCTGCTGGCACTGATGGCGGCGTTTTTTGCCGGGAGCAGCGCCGCGGCGCAGACCATTCCGGACGGAGCGACGCCCGCGGGATTGCCGCCGGCCCTGCGCGGTGTGGAGTTCGCGCCGCGCCTCGAGGCGCAAATGCCGCTGCAGCTTGCCTTCCGCGACGAAACGGGCCGGGACGTGCACCTCTCGAACTACTTCGGCCGGCAGCCCGTCGTGCTGGCGTTTGTCTATTACGGCTGCCCGATGCTGTGCAACGAGCTGGAGCGGGGCCTGGTGGGCGCGCTGAAGATGATTTCCTTCAATCCGGCGCGTGAATACCAGGTGGTGTTCGTGAGCTTCGACGCCCGGGAGACGCCGGACATGGCGCTCGAGAAGAAAAACGCGGCGATGTCCCGTTTTGCCCGGCCGGAGACCGCGGCGGGATGGCACTTCCTGACGGGCTCGAAGGAATCCATCACGGCGCTCACCGCGGCGGCTAATTTCCGGTTCACCTACGACGAGAAAACGAACCTCTTCGCGCACGGAAGCGGGGCTTTGGTGCTGACGCCCGATGGGCGCATCTCCCGGTATTTCTTCGGCGTGGATTTTCCGCCGCGCGAGCTGCGGCTGGGGCTGGTGGAGGCTTCCGCGGGCAAAATCGGCACGGCGACGGATCACGCGCTGCTGTTCTGTTTCCAGTATGACCCGGCGTCGGGCAGGTACAGCACGGCGATCCTGCGCATCGTCCGCGCGGGCGGATTGCTGACCATCGCGGTGATCGTGCTGGGCATCGTAGTGTACCGGCGGCGGGATGCGCGCGGCGCGCGGACGCGTTTGCAAGGAGCGCGATAGAACGGTGCAATCGCAACTTCCATTGTTTCCGGAGCAGGCCTCGAACTTCGCGGGCAGTATTGACGGCCTGATGCTATACATCCTGCTCACGTCCATCTTTTTCTCCGCGCTCATCACCTTCGTGATTCTCTACTGCTTCGTGAAGTACCGGCGGCGGAGCAAGTCGGAAGTCGGCGTCGCGCAGGAGGGCTCGGTCGCGCTCGAGACGACGTGGACGGTGATTCCGTTCCTGCTGGCGATGGGGATGTTCGGCTGGGGCGCGAGCATCTACGTGGATTACCGGCGGGTGCCGCAAGACACCCTGGACATCTACGTCATCGGCAAGCAGTGGATGTGGAAGCTGCAGCAGCCGGACGGGCGGCGGGAGATCAACGAACTGCACATTCCGGTGGAGCGGAACATCAAGCTGATCATGGCCAGCGAAGACGTGATTCACGATTTCTTCGTTCCGGCTTTCCGCGTGAAGATGGACGTGGTTCCGGGGCGCTACACGACGCTGTGGTTTCGCGCGACAAAACCCGGGCGCTACCACTTTTTCTGCTCGCAGTACTGCGGCACGAACCACGCCCTGATGGGCGGCTGGGTCACGGTGATGGAGCCCGCAGACTACGCGGCGTGGCTCAGCGGAA
>DASPOW010000042.1:0-5638 GCA_035625855.1 Candidatus Methylomirabilota bacterium
TTTCTGCCGCAGCTTGAAACGCTGGATTTTTCCCGTCGGCGTCTTCGGCAGCTCCGTGAGGAAACGCACTTCGCGCGGCACCTTGTACGTCACGAGCCGTCCGCGCACGTGCTGGCGAATCTCCTCGGCGAGTTCCGCTGAGCCCGTTCCGCCGCCGCGCAATACGATGTATGCGACGCTGTGCGTCAATCCCTCCGCGTTGGTTCCCGCAACCAACGCTGCTTCGGCCACCTGCGGATGTCCAAGGAGCGCGTTCTCCACTTCCATGGGGGACACCCACATGCCGGCGACCTTCAGCATGTCGTCGGCCCGGCCGCAGTAGTGATAGTGGCCGTCGGCGTCGCAGATGAATTTGTCTCCTGTGACGATCCAGGAGCCGCCGGCGTCGTCGGGATTGGCGCGCTTGGTCCGCGCCGTCAAGTCCGGAAGGCGCCAGTATTCCGCGAAGGCGGAGTCGCCGCGGACCCACAGGTTTCCGAGTTCGCCGGCGGGCAGGGAATGTCCAGCATCGTCCACGATTCTCGCTTCGCAGCCGGGCACGGGAAAGCCGCAGCTTCCGGGCTTGGCGCGTCCCGGGTGGGCTGACAGGAACATGTGCAGCATTTCCGTCGAACCGATGCCGTCGAGGATTTCCACGCCGAATCTGCGCTGGAAGCGGTCGAACACTTCCGCGGGCAGCATTTCTCCGGCGGACACGCACATGCGCACGGAGGAAAAATCGGCGAGGGAATGCGCGCCTTCCGCTTCGCGCAGAATGGCGGAGTAAAACGTGGGCACGGCAAAGAACACGGTGGGCCGGTGGCGCCGGACCAAGTCGAGGATTTGCGCCACGTGGGTGCGTTGCGGATTGAGGAGGGTCCGAGCGCCCACCGAAAAAGGGAAGTACATGCCGTTGCCGAGGCCGTAGGCGAAGAAGAGTTTGGACACGGAAAACGTGACGTCGTCTTCGCGAAGCCCGAGGACGCCGTGGGCGAAGCTGCGGGCCGTCACGAGCATGTCCTTGTGCTGATGAACCGCAGCTTTGGGCTGACCGCCGCTGCCGGAGGTGTACAAGAAGAACGCGGCATCGTACGGCGAGGTGGCCATGGCCTGGAGCGCTTCGCTTGCGGCTGCGATCCATCGAGTCCAGGGGGCGCAACGCACGCCATGGGTCTCGGCGCGCTCGTCGCCCGCAAGCACGATCGGCGCCTGCGGGCGCTCGCCCGACGCGGGAAGAAATTCTTCTGCGGCGTCGGAATGCACGATGGCCACGCGCGGCTGCGCGTCGTTGACGTAGTGCGCGTAGTCCGCCGCCCGCGCGAAGGGATTCACCGGAACGGCCACCGCGCCGATCTTGGCCGCAGCGAAGAACGCCGCCATGAACTCGGCGGAATCGGGCAGCACAATCAAGACGCGGTCGCCGCGCCGGACTCCCAGTTCGAGCAGGGCATTGCCGGCGCGATTCGCCAGCGCCGCGAGCTCGGCATAGGTGAAGGGCCGAGGCTCGCCCACAATGGCGATGCGCCCGGGGTGCTTTGCCGCGGGCGCATCGAGGAAGTGCGCCGTCAAGTTGAAAGGATGAGGGAATGCCACGCCCGCCTCGCCGAATCGCGGTGACATTCTACTCGCGGCGCGAAAAGGAGCACAGCGGCGCAGCAGGGTCCAATCGGCTGGCGGGGGGAAGCAGCTTACTTTGCGGCGTGGGCTTCGCCGAGGCGCTTCAGGCGGTCGCGCAGGCGCCGCTGGAGCAGCATCGGGGTGTTGGGATTGAATGCCACCAGGTACCAGAGCGGCTGGCTGCGGTCCTTGCTGAGCCAGGTCAGCGTGCCCGGGTCGGCGTTGGGATGGCGCGCCACGTTTTCGCGGATGGCGCCGTAAGGGTGCCGGGCGAGCTTGTTGAGCGTCTTGGCGTTGGCGCGCGGATGCTCGCTGATAAGCCGCAAGAGATAGAAATCCGTGTCGGGCGCCTGCTTGGCGAGCTTTTCCAGCATTTCGGGCTTTGCGTCGGCGCTCAGCACGAGGCCGATTTTCTCGTCCCAGGCGGTATTGATGTGATTCAGCTCGCGGGTGCGGGCATGAATCAACTCTTCCAGAATGCGCCGCTCCTGCTGCATGCGGGCGATGGGCAACTCGCTTCCCTCGAGGGAATCGAGGACGCGGAGAAGGTGCTGGCGCTCTCCGAAAACAATCTGGGAAGTGCGCGCGACCAGACCCTTTTCCTTTTCCTTGTGCTGGACCAGATCAGAACGTCTCATGTTTCCCCTGCCCCGGCGGTAGCTCCACGCAAGAACCCGAATCCCGCGTCGAGACCTGGCCTCGGAGATTGGTTTCGCTGCATGGCGGCGGTTTGCCGCGTTTTCTCCATGGGAAGCGTGCAGAGTGGATTATCTTCCGCGCTCCGGATGGGGTAAAGTTTCGGGCCGGTTGCGTGTGTTCAGAGTGCAACGTGCCGAGCCGCCGCGGGCACAAATCCGCCGCGGGGCCGAGGGCCGAATATGACCGCTTTCGAAGAGCATCGCGAGGAACTGGAGAAATACGAACAGATGTACGGTGTGGAGCGCGGCCGCCTGGCGGTCACCCTCGACCGGCTGACGAACGCGCTGGTGCTGGTGGGCCAGCACGGAGTCTATTGCCGCAGCGCGCGCAACGCGGCCGCTCCCGCGATGGACATCCAAATCATCACGCAGGAACTGGCGCACGCCAAGGAACTGATCCAATCGGTGATGGAGATCGCCAAAGGAAAACGGGAGCGGGCGTGAGAGGGAAGCGGCTACTGCGGCTGCAGGAACGGGTTGGATTCGCGTTCTTCGCCGATGGTGGTCGCCGGGCCATGGCCGGGATGAACGACTGTTTCGTCGGGCAGCAGAAGCAGTTTGCCCTGAAGCGAGCGCAGAATCTCGTCGAAAGAACCGCCCCACAGATCCGTGCGGCCGATGCTGCCGGCGAAGAGGGTATCTCCGGCGAAAAGATGCGGAACCTTCAAGGTAACGCGGCCAGCTTCGCGCGGCAGAAAAAGGCTGACGCTGCCGGGGGTATGGCCGGGGGTATGCAGGACTTGGGCTTCGAAGGGCCCCCAGCGCACCGAGTCCCCTTCCTTGAGGAGTTGGTGGACTTCCGTCTGTTCCGGCGGGCGCATGCCGATCCAGGCCGCCTGCATATCGAGGGCGCGATAGAGCTGCAGGTCGTCAGCGTGCATCATGACCGGCGCGCCGGTGAGGTCGTGGAGTTTCTTGAGGCCGCCGACGTGGTCAATGTGGGCGTGGGTGCTGACGATGGCTTTGACCTTGAGATGGTGGCGCTTGAGGATTTCCTCGATTCTGTCAACTTCGTCGCCCGGGTCGAGGACGAGCGCTTCGCGGGTTTCGGGATCGCCGATGATGGAGCAGTTGCACTGCAACCACCCGACGGGAATGACTTCGTGAATCAGCGCAGGACCGGAAGCGCGGGGATTCGTGGCGGAGGCGTGCATGCCCGGCCAGTATAGCATCGGCCGATTGGGGCGATGGCGGCGCCGAGTCGCTCATAGCGGCCGCGGGCATCCGGCGGGCGTCTCTAGGAGGCCCACATGCAGGAGGCGGCCTTCCAGGGGAGGGGCTGCCACTTGACTTCCTTCTTCCTTCTGCGAAACGCAAAAAGCCGTTCGACCGAGCCGGGCGGCGCGAGAGGGCGTTTGTTAGAATCGGAGCGCAATGAATACCGAGGCGAAGGCGGCGATCGAGACGGCGCTGGCGGAGAGGCACCGCGCGGCGGGCGCACGGATGGGCGTGTGGTTCGGCTGCGCGCTGCCGAATGACTTCGGCGACTGGGAAAAGGAATACAGGTTTCTGCGGGAAAGCGCGGCACTGCTGGACAAGGATTATCGCGCGTATTTCTCGTTCACCGGCCCGGACCGCGTGCGCTACCTGAACGCGCTGCTGACCAACAACATCCGCGACCTGAAGGCAGGCGAGGGGACGATTTCGCTGCTGCTCAATCCGCAGGGGCACATCCTGGCGGAGATCGAGACGTACGCGCTGGAGGAGAGCGTCTTCGGCGTGTCGTACGCGATGATTCGAGAGAAGCTGGCGGCGACACTCGAGCAATACATCATCATGGACGACGTGACGCTGGCGGACGAATCGGGGGGTTATGGAACGCTGGCGCTCGAAGGGCCGGGCGCTGCAGCGATTGTCGCAGAGCTGGCGGGCGTGAACCTTGAAAGGCTCGCCGAATTGGGGATTCTCGAAATCCCCGCAAGGCAGGGCTTGCCGGGCGGGTTTCGGCTGAGCCGGCGGTCTCCGGGCGGCGTGGCGGGAGCCGAGTTCCTGGTGGCGCGGGCGGAACTGGCGGACTGGTGGGCGGTTCTGGAAAAAGCGGTGCGGGCGTACGGGGGAGGCGCAGCCGGGTATTCGGCCCTGAGCGCGCGGCGGCTGGAGCTCGGCGCGCCGTGGTTCGGCTACGATTTCGACGAAAGGCAGATTCCGCACGAAGCGGGCTTGCAGGACACGCACATCAGCTATGTGAAGGGATGCTACGTGGGGCAGGAGATTGTCGAGCGGGTGAGGTCGCGTGGCCACGTGAACCGCGTGCGGGTGCTGATGAAGCTGGAGGGAAAGGAACCGGCCGCAGCGGGGACGACGATTCTTGCCGAGGGGAAGGAAGCGGGATTGATTACGCGAAGCGCGTATGTACCCGGAAAGGGCTCGGCGATGGCCATGGGGTATGTGCGGCGCGAGCACAGCGCGAGCGGGACCGCGCTTACGGCCGGGAGGGCGGCGGCGACGGTTGTTCCGCTGCCGTAGGGGAGGCACGGCAGGAGGCGCGGGCAAGGCGCACGCGCCGATGCCTATGCGCGGAAGCCGCGCGGATGCGGCGGGCTTAACATCCGGGCGGGCGCGATGATACTTTCAGGGGTCCGAAAGTGACGAGGCGAGGGTGACGCCTGGCGAGCAGGTCCGGCGGCGGGAGGACCCGTGAACGACAGCGAGTACACAAAACAGATTGCCGAGCGCGCGGGGCTGCAGTATTACCCGGGCAAAGGGCCGTGGGGAAGAAAATCGGGCTGCGCGATCGGGGTGCGCGACGGGTACGTGACGACGATCGGAGTGTCGCACGTCGGGAACCAGCGCTTCGTGGCTATCCTGCTGCACTTCAAGAAGACCCAGCACCCAGAGATGCTCAAAGGTGCAGTCACGGGATTCCCGGGGGTGGCTCAGAGAAAACAGGGCAAATTCGCGGAGTCCGGGCCCGACTTTCTGCGATGGTCGTGGGCATATTCTCTTTCGAAGCCGAAGCCGGAAGAGGTGGCGGGGCTGGCGGACGCGCTGCGGGAAGCGCTGAAGCAGAACACCGAGGGGTTCGACGGAAAATGCGCGAAGTGCGGGTCCACGTCCACGCCGGGGCTCACGCTGCAGAACGGAATGCCGACGTACATCTGCGCTTCGTGCCAGCAGCAGGCGCAGAGCGAATTGGACCAGGCGGCAATCAACTACGCGGCGATGACGCCGAACTATCCGAACGGGCTGGTGCTGGGAATCCTGGCGGCGGCGCTCGGCGGGGTGGCGTGGGGCTTCGTAGCCTACTGGCTGGACCGCATCTTCCTGTGGGGTGCGATTCTGATCGGGTTCGGCGTGGCGTGGGCGGTGGTGAAGGGCACAAAAAAGGTGAACCTGTTCGTACA
>DASPOW010000043.1:0-7351 GCA_035625855.1 Candidatus Methylomirabilota bacterium
TTCCACTACGACCGCTTCGACACGCCGGACGACGAGCAGTACGGCCGCTTCAGCCTGAACTTCCGCACCAATCCGCAGGGCGACATCGAGAGCCTGGTGACTTCGGTTGACGAAGCGGAAGTGACTTTCACGCACCGGCCGGAGGCGCTCGACGAAGCGACCATGCAGAAGCTTGCCGGAACGTACCTGACCCCCACCAACGTGAAGTTCCAGGTGACCTACCAGCGGGAAGCCGGGCTCGCCCTGGTCTTCCCGGGAGGCCCGCCGCAAACCCTCGTCCACCTGAAAGGCCTGAAGTTCCGTCTGGAGAAATTCTCCGACGACGTTTTCGAGTTCGTCATGGAGAACGGCGTGGTGAAGGCCCTGAAGGAGCGCGACCCTTCGGGCGAGTTCACTTTCCCGCGGCAATAGCCGCGCCGGAAGCGGAGGTTTGACTGCGCCGGAAGGCCCGCCTATAGTGCGACGAAGGGCATGGCCAAGGGGAATTTCGGCGAGCGGCTGCGGCGCGAGCGGGAGATGCGCGAGGTCACGATCGAAGAGGTCGTGAAGTCCACGCGCATCCCGCGCAGATACGTCGAGGCGCTGGAGAACGAGAACTGGGCGGCCCTGCCCGGAGGAGTTTTCGCGCGAGGCTTCGTGCGCAGCATCGCGCAGTTTCTGGGGCTCGACGAGGAGAGTCTGCTCGCGGAATACGACCTGGCGCGGCGGGCCGGGGCGGACGGCGCGACGGGGCCGGCCCCGGGGCAGGGACCGCAAGGCATCCCGCGGGCGGTGCCGCGCTGGGCGGCGGTCCTGGCCCTGGCGCTGCTGCTCGCGGCGCTGGCCGCGGCGGCGGTGTACGGCTGGCGGCGCTACGCGGCGCGGCGCATGGCGCGCCGGTCCACGGCGGTGTTGCTCGAATTGCACAGCGGCGGTGCGCCGTCCCTCCGCGCGGCCGCGGGTCGCATAGAATCAGCGTAGATCGAAGAACCTCGAGGAACGCGCGCGGTGGAACCCATCACTCCGGAACAACTGGAAGAATTGCGCAGCGGGCGCGTGGTGCGCGAACGCAAGCTGGCCGTATGCGCGGGCACGCTGCACCTCGAACCGGCGGACCGCGCGGAGGTCCTGGCGGTGTTCGCCACCGACGGAGACGATATGGTGGCGGCGCGGGCGCGGGACGCGCTGCTGGCGCAACCCGCGGAGTCCTTTGTGAAGGCGCTCAAGCGGGCAAATGCGATGCCCGCGGTGTTTCACTACTGCGCGAGAAACCTCGCGGACAAACCGGGAATCTCCGAAGCGCTGGTGGAGAACAAGGCCTGCCCGGCGGAAGACCTGGTGCACGTGGTGCGGTACCTTTCGGCGCTGGGTATCCAGGCGCTGATGGAGGAACTGGACCGGGTGAGCCAGTCGCCGGCGCTCGTGGCCGTGATGGAACAGTCGACGTCGGTGACGGCGGACCAGAAGAAGCAGCTCGAGGAGTTGCGCGGCTCGGCGATGGACGCGGCGGCGCTGCACGAGGCTCTGGCTGCCGCGGAGCCGGACCACGCCAAGCGCGAGTCGCTGATCCAGAAGCTCTCGAAGATGGGCGTGTCGCAGCGGGTGCAGCTCGCGCTGAAGGGCGGCGCGGAAGAGCGGCGTTCGCTGATCCGCGACGCGAGCAAGGTGGTGCAGCGGGCGGTGCTGCAATCGCCGCGGCTGACGGAGCGCGAAGTGGAGGCGTTCGCGGCGATGTCCAACCTGAGCGACGAGGTGCTCCGGCTCATCGCGGCGAACCGCAGCTTCCGCAAGAACTACACGGTGATTCGCAACCTGATGAACAATCCGAAGACGCCGCTGGACGTTACGCTGCACATGCTGCCGCTGCTGAACGCGCAGGATCTGAAACTGCTGACCCTGAACAAGAACATTCCGGAGACGCTGCGAACGACGGCGGTGAAGCTGCAGCGGCAAAGAAAAGAAGCGCGGGAAGGGCAGACGCGCTAGAACGCCGGCGGCCGCAGAGTCAGCGGCCCGCGGCGGAAGATTTTGCCGGCGCGAAAAGCGCGACGAGCTGCATCGGGTCGACACGCGCGCTGTTCAGCGAAACTCCCCAGTGCAGATGCGGGCCGGTGACGCGGCCGGTGGCGCCCACCTCGCCGAGCAGGGCCCCGGTATCCACGGTGTCGCCGACCTTCACGGCGATGGACTTGAGATGGCCGTAGAAGGTGTAGAGGCCCAGGCCGTGGTCCACGACGACGGTGTTCCCCGAAAAGTAGAGGGAGTCCGCGAGGACGACTTTGCCGCGCTGCGCCGCATGGACGGGCGTGCCCGCGGGCGCGGCGAGGTCCACGCCGGAGTGGGGCGAGCCGGGTTCGCCGTTGAGGATGCGCCGGCGGCCGAAATTGCGCGCCGGAGGAGGATTATCGAGCGGGATGCGGAACGCGCCGCGCCAGAGTTTCTCGCGAGTAGTGGCGGCATAGATGGCGCGGAGGTGTTCGATTTCGTCCTGGGCGCGCTTCAAATCCTCAGGAGACGGCTCGACGTACTTCCGATCCACCGTGAGCTGCTCGGTGGGAAAATGCGCGGTGCCCACGGTGACGGTCGCGCCGCAGCTCACCGGGAAACTGTCCACCTCGGCGTGAACGGAGAATCCGTACTGCCCTTCGACGCGCTGGAGATCAACGCCGAGAAGGGCGGCGCGATCCTGGGAACGGGAGTCCGGCTGCCAGAAGGCCACCTGGGCGCCAGACCAATCCGCGCTGAGGTCGTTGAGAGTCCCGGAGCTGCGCAGCTCGGCGAGCATGAGGTCGCCCTGCTTCGCGGAAAGGGAGCTCAGCCGCAGGGAAACGCCGGCGCCGCAACTCTTCCAATCGGCGAGGGGCTGGGGGGCAGGGGCCTGCGCGGGAGAAAGCGAATCGGGTGGAAGGAAGAAAAGGAGCAAGAGCAAAAGCAGCCCGCGGCGAAGAGCGTTTTTGTTCCAGTTTTTCGAATGGAGCAATGAATGCGCGCGGGCAGAGGTCACGGGCCAACTATACGACAGGGGCGAGCGACGGACCAGAAGAAGGAGAGAACGGCGGAGCCGTCCCCTCCCCCAGGCCGCATTTCCACGCGACGCTCTTTTCGGCGCGCTAGAAACGGAAGATAAGCCCCGTGGAGACACGCGCATTTTTCCCCTGGGTGTCGCCGGAGAAGTGCGTGAGCATCCAGTCGGCCTGAACGATACGCCAGGAAACGTGGTTCGCGAGCTTGGTGTCAAACCCGCCGCCGAGCGCGGTGGTGAAACCGTCCGTGCTGCCGGGAACGCCCGAAACGGTCACGTGCGTATCGCCAAACAGCACATGAACGAAGGGAGTCAGGCGGTCGGACTTCCGGTAGGAAAGCACGGGCCCGAACAGGAAGGCGTGGGAATGAACGCCGTTTTGATAGGCACCGCTGAAGTCGGCGGTCACGCCGAACCAGTTATTGAAGTTGCCGGTGCCGGAAGCGTTCCACCCGCTGCCGTTGAAACTGCTTTCGAGGTGCGTGAACTGATAGCCCCCGAAAAGCTCGAACTTGGGGTGGTCTTGCGCCGCCGCCGGGAAGCAGCACAACGCGAGCAGGAATGCAGACACAATCCACTTTCTCAACTTGATCTCCTTTCGAAATGCGCAAGGCAAACACCCGATCGTCAGTGCATGAGATGCGGAGAAACGGGCGAGGGTTGGAGCGGTTGCACCAAAAAGGTGCAACCGGTAACCGGCGGGAACGGGCGCTTATTTTAGGGAGGCCTGGACCTTTTTGCCGTATTCGCGGGCCTTGGCAATGATGGCGGGCTGGTCGAGGGTGAGGGCTTTTCCGTTTTGGAAGACGACGCGGCCGCCGATGACGACGGTTTCGACGTCGCCGGCCTTCAGGGCGTAGACAATCTGCGAATAAAAATCGTAGAGGGGCACGGCGTGCGGCGCATCGAGACCCAGAATGATGAAGTCGGCTTTCTTGCCGGGTTCGAGCGAGCCGATTTCGTTTTCCATGTGAAGGGCGCGAGCGCCTTCGATGGTGGCCATCTCGAGGGCTTCCTTTGCGCCGAGCGCGCGGGGATCCATCCTGGAGACTTTCTGCAGCTTCGCGGCGAGGTCCATCTCTTCCATCATGTCGAGGTCGTTGTTGCTGCCGGCGGGGCCGTCGGTGCCGAGGCCGACGCGAACGCCCGCGGCGCGCATTTCGGGAACGGGCGCGACGCCGCTGGCGAGCATCATGTTGCTCGAGGGATTGTGAACGCAGCCGACCTGCGCGGCGGCGAGGATTTTGCGATCGGCTTCGTTCACCCAGACACAGTGGGCGGCAACGATGTCCGCGCCGAGAAGGCCGAGGCTCTGCAAGTAAGCAACGGGCGTCAAATGGTTCTTGGCCAAGCTGTCGTCGAGTTCTTTTTTTGTTTCCGCAACGTGAATGAGGATGGGCGCGTGGTACTTGCGGGCGAGGGCGAAAGAGTCTCGGAGGGTCTTTTCCGAGCAGATGTAGATGGAATGCGGCGCGGGCGCCGCGTGGATGAGCGAGTCCCCTTGCCACTTCTTGAGGAATGCTTCCGCATAGGTGAGCATGGCGGCGTTGGTTTTGTTGTCCGGCGCGGGGAAATCAATGATCGTTTCGCCGAGGACGCCGCGCATTCCCGCGGCCTTGGTTTCTTCGGCGACGGCGTCTTCGAAGTAATACATGTCCACGAAAGTGGTCGTGCCGCCGCGAATCATTTCGAGGGCAGCGAGGCGGGTGCCCCAGCGGACGTATTCCTCGTTCACGTTGCGGGCTTCCGCGGGGAAGATGTACTTGGTGAGCCACTCGTCGAGGGTGACGTCATCCTTGAGGCCGCGGAGGAGGGTCATGGCGGCGTGGGTGTGGCCGTTGATTAGGCCGGGGAGGATGAGTTTTCCGCGGGCATCGATTTTCTGTTTGGCAATGACGCCCCTGGGAAAGAGCGGCGCGGCGCCGATCTTGAGAATGGAATCGCCGCGGACGGCAATCTCGCCGTTTTCGATAATGCGGCGCTCGCCGTCCATGGTGACGATGGTTGCGCCGGTGACGAGCAGATCGACGGAGACAGCTTCCCTGGGCGGCTGCGAACCGGCAGCGGCACAGCCCGCCAGCACGAACGCCAGCAGCACGTTTACGTTTTTCATAGGACGACTCACCAGGGCTTTCCGTTGAGGCTATAGGTTAGAGGAATCGAAAGGCCTGGGGAAGAGGTCCTTCATCTGGTGGACTTCGCGTTTGCCCTTGAGGTTTTCGAGGACGACGGGAACATCGCCGCAGAATTCCCAAATCAACTGGCGGCAAGCGCCGCAGGGCGGGGTGAGCGTGGGCGCGTCAGTGACGACGGCGATGGCGGTGAAGCCGCGCTCGCCTTCGGAGATGGCTTTGAAGATGGCGACGCGCTCGGCGCAGACGGTGAGGCCGTAGGTGGAGTTTTCGACGTTGCAGCCGCCGAAGACGCGGCCGGATGCGGCGCGGAGGGCGGCTCCGACGCGGAAGTTGGAGTAGGGCGCGTGGGCGTTTTCGCGGGCGGCCTTCGCGGCGGCGACGAGGGCGTCGTATTCGCTCATGCGACGGCCTCGGCGATGCGGGGGATGACGGCTTTGAGGAGGGCGACGAACTGGCCGCGCACGCGCGCGCCGGTTTCGAGGACCTCCTCGGCGGTGATGGGCTGATCGAGCATTCCGGCGCCCATGTTGGTGACGCAGGAGATGCCGAGGACGCGGATGCCGGAGTGGCGCGCGGCGATGACTTCGGGGACGGTGGACATGCCGACAAGGTCGGCGCCGATGCCGCGAAGGTAGCGAATCTCCGCGGGGGTTTCGTAGCTGGGACCGGAAAGCGCGGCGTAGACACCTTCGAAATAGGGCAGGCCGAGCTGTTTGGACGCAGCGGCAACGAATTCGCGGAACTGCGGGTCGTAGGCCTTGGACATGTCCGGAAAGCGGACGCCGAAGCGGTCGTCGTTGGGTCCGATGAGGGGATTCGCGCCCTGAAGGTTCATGTGGTCTTTCAAGGTGACGAGGCAGCCCTGGGAGTAGCCGGAGTTGAGGCCGCCGGCGGCGTTGGTGAGGATGACGGCGCGCACGCCCATGCGGGAGAAGACGCGCACGGGAAAGACGACGTCCTTGGGCGAATAGCCTTCGTAGAGATGGACGCGGCCCTGCATTCCGGCAAGCGGAACCCCGGCGACGGTTCCGATGACGAGTTGGCCGGCGTGGCCGATGGCCGTCGAGCGCGGGAAGTGAGGAATTTTCGCGTAAGGAATTTTGGCGGGGCGCTCGAACTCGTCGGCAAAGCCGCCGAGGCCGGAGCCGAGGACGAGGGCGATGCGCGGGCGGAGCTTCGTTTTGGCGAGGACGAACTTCGCGGCGCGTTCCGCGCGGGCAAATTCGAGCGAAGCGGATTTGGCCGAGGGGCTCACAGGAGGATGCCGACGATGGAGGCGGAGAGGAGGTTGGCGAGGGTGCCGGCAATCATGGCGCGGATGCCGAAGCGCGCGAGGTTGCCGCGCTGCTCCGGGGCGAGAGCGCCGATGCCGCCAATCTGGATGCCGATGGAGCTGAAATTGGCGAAGCCGCAGAGGGCGAAGGTGGCGATGGTGAAGGAGCGCGGGTCCAGCACGGCGCGCATCTTGCCTAGCTCGCCGAAAGCGACGAGCTCGTTGACGGTCATGCGGATGCCGAGGAGGTTGCCGATGTTCGCGCTGTCGTGCCAGGGAATGCCGATGAGCCAGGCGACGGGAGCGAAGATCCATCCGAAGACCTGCTGAAGGCTTTGGGGAAACCACGCGGCGTGGCTATGGATGCCGGCGAAAACGTAGTTGGTGAGGGCCAGCATGGCGAGGAAGGAGATGAGGACGGCGCCGACATTGAGAGCGAGATGCAGGCCGTCCGAGGTGCCGCGGGCGATGGCGCCGAGGAAGTTGGCTTCTTTTTCCATGGGAGGCATCTCGACGCGGCCTCCGGTGAGGGGCTTTTCGGTTTCGGGGACGAGCATCTTGGCCATCATGAGCGTGCCGGGGGCGGTCATGATGACGGCGGAGAGAAGGTGCTTGGCCTCGACACCGAAGGCGATGTAGGCGGCCATGATGCCGCCGGAGACGTGAGCCATGCCGCTGGTCATGACGCACATCAACTCGGACTTGGTGAGCTTGGAGAGGAAAGGGCGAATGGTGAGCGGGGCCTCGGTCTGGCCCATGAAGATGCTGGCGGCGACGTTGAGGGATTCGGCGCCGCTGGCGCCCATGACGCGGGTCATGACCCAGGCGGCGAGACGGATGACGAACTGCATGACGCCCAGGTGATAGAGAAGGGCGAAGAACGCAGCGATGAAGATGATGGTGGGCAAGACCTGGAAGGCGAAGGAGAAGCCCAGCTTGGAG
>DASPOW010000044.1:0-4114 GCA_035625855.1 Candidatus Methylomirabilota bacterium
CTCACCGCGCTCCGGCATGCCGGTTGCCAGCCGCAGGTAGCCGACCCGGGACTTGTCCGCGAAGGGATTGGATGTGGCCCGCAACACCGCCACGTCGTGCGCCCAGTCGGCGGCGACCAGACTTGCTTTCACGAGCCGCGGCGGCGCTTCGGCGCGGCTGACAAGGACGTACACCTGGGCGCCGTCGCCGAACGAACGCAAGACGTGAGCGGCAGTCAGGAGATAACCCTGTTCGTTGATGAAAAACGCGTTGCCGTAGAAGATGTACTGGTATCCGGCTGTCGAAGGGGTTTCGTCCGCCTGGTACACAATGGGGCAGATGGCGTCGCGGGCGTCGCCGCGGCTGGCGGATGGTGTCACGCCGTTTTCCTGGCTCGTCCGGCCAAGGATGCCGGCGCTTCCCGTTGCTGCGACAGCCGTCCATAGCGCCGCAACCACTGCTCGGTTGGATCTCTTTGGCATGAATCGGTCGCCCCAGTTTTCACTGTAGTGAAGGCAGCCGCTTGCGGCAATAGCCCGGCAGGACAAGAAGTGTCGTCGGCGCAAAGAAGGTGAATCCGATACAATCCGCATGCTATGGCTTCCGACGAGGAAACTCCGGGCCCGCGCTTCCAACCTGCCAGCGACCAGTCTTTACTCGTCTATTTCGGTGAGCGCATCTCGCTCGACGCGCACCGCCAGGTGCTGCGCCTTTTGCGCCTTCTTGAACAGAGGCCCATCGGCGGCGTAATCAACGTGCATCCCGCTTACTGCTCGCTGCTCGTGGTATTCGACGCCCTGCGCATGGAACACCATGAACTCGAGGCGGTTCTGCGCCGCTACATTCTCGAGGCGGCAGACGCCCCGATCCCGGAGCCGCGCGAGGTGGAAATCCCGGTGTGTTACGGCGGCGAGTTCGGCCCCGACCTCGAAGAAGTCGCGGCATGGCACGGCCTGACACCGGCGCAGGCCATCGAGTGCCACTCGGCCGCCACTTACACGGTCTACTTTCTGGGCTTCGTGCCAGGGTTCGCCTATCTGGGGGAGGTGTCTCCAGAGCTGGTGACGCCTCGCCTCCCGGCGCCGCGGCGGCGCGTGCCGGCCGGGAGCGTCGGCATTGCCGGCAGCCAGACCGGCGTGTATCCCGTGGCCACGCCCGGAGGGTGGAGGCTTCTCGGCCGGACGCCTTCCCGAATGTTCCGGCTGGACCGCACGCCGATGAGCCTTCTGGCCATCGGGGACCAGGTGCGCTTTACTCCCATCAGCCGGGACCGCTTCGCCCAACTGGAGCGCGCGTGAGCGTGATCCGAGTGCTTGCGCCCGGCCTGTTCACGACGGTGCAGGATTTGGGCCGCCCGGGCTTCGGCTCGCTCGGCGTTTCCGCCTCGGGCGCCGCCGACCCGATTGGCTTGCGCCTTGGCAATCGCCTTGTGGGGAACCCGGAGGGCGCTGCAGCGCTGGAAATGACCCTTCTCGGCGGGACCTTCGAGTTTCCCGAAGGGGCCGTCATTGCCCTTGGCGGCTCCGATTTTGGCGCCGCGCTGGGCAATGCCCAGGTCCTCCCGTGGCTCTCGCTCGACGTATCGCCCGGGCAGACGCTTACCCTCGGCCCGACGCGCTCCGGGGCGCGGTGTTACCTTTGCGTGCGCGGAGGAATTGCCGTGAAGCCGTTCCTTGGGAGTGCTTCCACGCATCTCCTGAGCGGGCTCGGCGGAGTGGAGGGACGGCCGCTTCGGAAAGGGGACGTGCTTGAGACGGGCGGCATTCCGGGCGCGGCGTTTCGGAAGAGGGCGCTTGTTGCAGAGGCCCAGGAAAGGCTTGTCCCGCGCAAGCCGTTGCGGGTGACGCGGGGCCCTCAGTACGACGCGTTTGCAGAGGTTTCGCGGCACGCGTTTTACGCGCACATCTATCGCGTGGCGGAGGAGTCCAATCGCATGGGCCTGCGTCTCGAGGGTCCTCCGCTACTTGCGGAGTCGTCCGGAGAGATGATTACCGAGGGTGTTTCACTGGGAGCGGTGCAAGTCCCGCCGGGGGGCCGCCCTATCATCCTTTTCGTCGAACAGCAGACCACAGGCGGCTATCCGAAAATCGCAAACGTGATAGCCGCGGACTTGCCCAGCCTCGGGCAATTGCGCCCGCGCGACGAGGTACAATTCGAACCCGTTACCATTGACGAGGCGCGGGCGGTGCTGGCCGAGCAGGAGCGCTGGCTGGCGTCCCTGGAACTCATGGAGCCATGAAACGCGTGGACCTGAACTCCGACATGGGAGAGCTGCCGGAGGCCATCGCCGACGGCACGCAAGAGGCGCTGATGCTGTCGCTCACCTCGGTCAATGTCGCGTGCGGCGGCCACGCCGGCGACGCCGCCACGATGAAGACGACCGTGGAACAAGCGATGCGCTGGAAGCTGGCTATCGGGGCCCACCCGGGTTACCCGGACAGGGCGAATTTTGGTCGCCTGGAACTGGAGTTACCTCTTGCGGAAATCTCCAAGTCGGTTTCTGAACAGGTCCGAGCCCTCGCCGGCGTGGCGAGTGCTCTGGGCGTCCGACTGACCCACGTAAAGCCGCACGGGGCCCTCTACAACCAGGCGGTGCACAATCGGCCCTTGGCACAGGCCATTGCGGAAGGCGTTGCCCGTTGGAGCCGGGACGTTGTTCTGGTGGGGTTGGCCGAGTCGCCGATGTTGGACGTGTTTCGCGAGGCAGGCTTTGCCGTGGCCGCTGAAGCCTTCGCGGACCGTCGCTACGAGCCGGACGGAACCCTGCGCTCACGCAGGTTCGCGGACGCGCTCATCTGCGATCCGGCCGAAGCGGCCCGGCAGGCGCTCAGCATCGTCGAGGGGGGCCGGGTGACAGCCCAAAACGGGACTTCGGTCGCCTTGTCTGCACAAACTCTGTGCATTCACGGCGATACGCCTGGAGCCCCGCGCATCGCTGCGGAAGTCGCGCGCAGGCTGCGCGAGGCGGGTGTGGCCCTCAAGCCGCTTTTGGCGGATTAAGACGGAAACGGCGCGGGCCCATCCGAGCCGCGCGCCGCCGTTGATTCCCTTTGGACGATCCTATTCTGCTGTTTCCTGCAGCACCGGGAACTGCAGCTTGGCTTTCGCCAGCGACCTGACCACCAGCGTCTCAGCCGATTCCGCGGTGGTGTTGCGCGCTGTGGCCATCTCGCTGACCAGCAGGTACTTCGCGCGCTCCAGCATCTTCTTCTCGCGGAAGGACAACGGTTTGCTGCGGCTCAAGGAAACCAGACTCTTCAAGACCACCGCCACTTCCAGCAGCGACCCCGTGCGCATGCGCTCGGAGTTCTCCTTGAAGCGGTGCTTCCAATCGTGGTGGGAATTGAGCTTGCCCCTTTCGAGGAATCCCAGCACCTTGCCCGTTTCTATGGGGCGGATGACCGGCCGAAGGCCGACCGCTTCCGCGTTCGAGTGCGGCACCATAACGCGCAGCCCGCTGGAGACAATGCGAATCATGAAGTAGCGTTCCGTCCGTCCGTTCAAAACCCCGTAGCTGATCTGGTCCACCATGCCGACGCCGTGGTTCGGGTAAACAACCTTGTCGCCAATCTTGAATTCCATTGTTTGTCTTGCCCCCTGGAATGCACCTCCAACATACCGGAATGCACGGAGCAAGTCAAAGATATTTGCTCTGGAATCAGAGACTTAGCAAAATATTTGTGCAATTTTGGCACCGAAATTGCTCCCGCCGATTGGGCGCGTTCTAAGATTGTTATCCCCTAGAATCGAACTGCTTTGCGAGAACTTGCAGGCAGAAACGGAGTGTCGGACGCGACAGCGGCCCTAAGCTGCGCGAATCGTGCGCTAGAATGTCGGCGTGCTAGTTTTAAGTCTTGACACGTGCGATGCGCGCGGCAGCGTGTGCCTCGTCCGCGACGGCGTCCCGGGCGTCCCCATCGCCCATCCGGCAGGCCAGGACTACTCGACGTGGCTTCTCCCAGCCTTGCAACGTTGCCTGGATGCTTCCAGCGCATCCTATGGTGCGCTTGATGCTTTCGCGGTGGCCACGGGGCCGGGCTCATTCACCGGGGTCCGAGTCGGCCTGGCTACGGTCAAAGCGCTGGCCGAGGCCTTTCGCAAGCCCATCGCCGGCATTTCGCGTCTGCTGGCGAT
>DASPOW010000045.1:0-2907 GCA_035625855.1 Candidatus Methylomirabilota bacterium
ACACCCTCCAAGTCAAGCATTTGGCGGACAGGTCCGCGGGGCTCCGGGAAACGGAGCGCTCAAACTAACTCGTTTAAATTCAGCCGGTTGGTATGTGCAAGGAAATTCTTGCACTTGGCGATTGTTGTGCTGGTGCCAGGCGCGTAGAATCAAAAACGGATTTCGCGAGTCTCGAGAGGATGCGCGCTCTGCTTTACGTCCGGCTGGTGGGATTCACCGCGGCGACGCTGCTCCAGCTTTTCTGGATGGTGGTGATCCTCGGTCACCGAAGACAGCGAAACTTCGAGCGGGTGCTGTTCCTGGTTTGCCTGGCGTTGTTTCTGTTCTATTCCGGGTCGCTGCTGGCGCTCAACGCCGAAATCCACTACACGCAATTCCCGGCGGAGCTGAGGGGATTCATCGTCACGCTGCTGAGCGCGGGTCTGTGTTTCCTGCCGCCGCTGCTGGTCCACCTGCACATCGAGTACGCCGCAACGCGAGGTCTGCGTCTGCCGCTTGCGGCGCAGCGCGCCGTTCTGTGGGGTTCGTACGCCACCGTGGCGTATTTCGGGGCGCTGGTCTATCCGGCCATCGTGGCAGGAAGGGCGATGGACTTTCTGATTCCCGGGAATTCGCTGGGGCGGGTGTACGGCGCGTGGTTTGCGGTTTGCATGCTGGCGTGCGCGGGGTGGGAGGAGTGGATACAAAGGGGCACGCCGAGCAAAACGGAAAAGAGGTTTCACCGGCTGCTTGCAGTGTGTTTCGCGGGCGGCGCCGGGCTGGTCTTCTACCTGCATGTGCTGGGCGGCCCGGCGGACCGAAACGTGGCGGGTTGGCTGAGCACGGGGGTTTCGCTGCTGGCCGTACCCCCGCTGGCGCTGCTCATCTACCTGGTACAGCGGTACAACTTCTTGCAGATCGGTCGGCAGAAAAACCTGCTGTACGCGGTTTCAGCGGCGTTCCTGGCGCTGCTGTACCTGAGCCTGGTGAGGCGGGTGAGCGGGTGGCTGGAAGAGGTTCTGCCTCCGGAGGCGACGGCGGCGATTCTTCTGTTCGTGCTGGTGATTTTCGTGGAGCCGCTGCAGCGGATGCTGAGCGGGCGGATGCGCGAGACGGCGCACAAGGAGATGGACCGGTTGCAGCGGCTGATGGGTGAGATCCAGCAGGACGCGCGGCAGGGAAGCCCAGCGAGCCTGGCGCGATTCGTGGAGCAACGGGTACGCGAGGAATTCGAACTGGGAGCCGTGCGGCTGGAACTGAGGTCTCGGGGCGCAAGGGAGGCGGAACCGGCGCCGGCGCTCACGGATAAAGATTTCCCGCTACGGCTCGGGGAGCAAGTCATCGGGAATCTGCACGCGGAGCCGCATGGGGCGTCGCTATCGGGCGAAACGCGAGCGGCCCTGGAATTCTTGAGCGAGCAGCTTCCGGGCGCGCTCGATTTGTGCCGGCTGCTGGAGGAGAAGCTGCAGCTGGAGCGCGAACTGGCGGAGCGGGAGCGGCTGGCGCTCGTCGGGCAAATGGCGGCGAGCATCTCGCACAACCTGAAGAACCCGCTGGGCTCGATCAAGACGATCCTGCAGGTGCAACTGGAGAGCGAAGAGCTGCCGGAAAAGCTGCGCGGCGAAACGCGTCTGGTGCTGGACGAGATCAGCAGGCTTTCGGCGAAGCTGAACCAGCTCCTGCAGTTCAGCCGGCCGGCGGTGCGGCCGGCGCAATCCGGGGCGGGCTGCGACGCGCATGCGGTAGGCGACGAGGTGGCGGCAGTGCTGCGGCGGGAAGCGGAGCGGCGAGGCATCGCGTTCGAGACGGCGTTTCCTGCGCGAGCCGTGCAGGTGGCGGCGAGCCACGACGCGGTGAGCGACGTGCTTTCGAACCTGGTGGTGAACGCGCTGGAAGCGGCGCCGAACGGCGGGCGGGTGGCGATCAGCATCGCCGTGGCAAACGGAAACGCGCTGCTGAGCGTGGAGGACAACGGGCCGGGAATCCCGGCGGGTTTGCGGGCGCGGATTCTGCGGCCGTTTTTTACGACGAAGGCGCAGGGAACGGGCCTGGGGCTGGCGATTGTCTCGCGGCGCGTGGCGGAAGCGGGCGGGAAGCTCGAATGGGAGAGCCCGTTGAGCGGAGGGCGGGGCACGCGATTTCGCGCGACGCTGCCGCTGGCCGAAGGAGCTTCGGAAGAAAAACTGCGGAAGGCGGAGCCATGAACACCATCCTGATTGTGGACGACGAGCCGGCGGCGCGGTACGGGCTGCGGCGGGCGCTCGAGGCGAAGTACCGGATCGCGGAGGCAGACTCGGCGGAGGCAGCCCGCAAGGCGCTGCCGCAGGAGAGGCCGGACCTGATTCTGCTGGACGTGATCCTGCCGGGCGAAAACGGATTGTCGCTGCTGCGGTGGATGAGAGAGCAGGCAAACGAAACGCCGGTGCTGGTGGTCTCCGCGCTGGACACGGCGAAGACCGCGGTCGAGGCGCTGCGTCTGGGAGCGGCGGATTACCTGGTGAAGGGATTCGAGCTGGACGAACTGCGGCAGCGGGTGGCGAACCTGCTGAAGGTGGCGGCGCTCGAGAAGGAGAACGCCGGACTGCGGCGGCAACTGGCAACGGAAGGGCAGTTTGGTCCGATGATCGGGCGGACAGCGGAGATGCGGCGGGCGTTTGAAATGGCGGACCGGGTGGCGGCAACGGATTCGACGGTGCTGATTCTGGGAGAGAGCGGAACGGGGAAGGACCTGATGGCGCAGGAGATTCACGCGCGGTCGGGGCGCGCGGGAAAGCCGTTTGTGGCGGTAAACTGCGCGGCGCTGCCGGAAACGCTGATCGAGTCGGAGCTGTTCGGGTACGAGCGCGGCGCGTTCACCGGCGCGGCGCAGGCGAGGCCCGGGCGGATCGAGCACGCGGCCGGCGGCGTGCTGTTCCTCGACGAGGTGGG
>DASPOW010000046.1:0-4976 GCA_035625855.1 Candidatus Methylomirabilota bacterium
AAAGACGCATCCCCGCGTCTTTTGCTGTGCGCCGACGTGCAGGCTGGACGCGCGGTCGTCGCGGGGTTGGCAGACGGGCTGTCGGTCACGGGGTTTGACGAGGTCTTCGCCGCGGAGACGGGAAGCCCCGGCGCAGGACGCGTGGATGAGACACCGGGCCCGCTGCAGGATTCCTCGCTCGTGACAATCATATACACGTCGGGTACGTCAGGGGACTCCAAGGGCGTCTGCCTGAATGTCGCGAACGTCACCCACATGATTGGCTGCACGACGGAACGCCTAAACCAGCTCATCGGCGCGGCCTCACGGCCCGACCAGGTCTTTCACTACCTGCCATTTAATTTCGCCGGCTCGTGGATCCTGCTGCTTTCGTGCCTCGCGCGCGAAAGCGTTCTGGCACTTTCGACGGACCTCGCGCGGCTGGCGGAAGAGATTCCGCGCGCGGCGCCGGACTACTTCTTGAACGTGCCGACGCTGCTCGAGCGAGTGCGGCGCGGCGTGGAGGAGAAGATCGCGAAACAAAACGCCGTCATCCGCTGGCTGTACGCGCGGGCGGCGTCAGCCTGGGCGCACGGGCGCGCCGCGAGCGGGCGGGCATTGGACGGATGGTGGCTGCTCCTCGGCCGCGTTCTTATTTTTCGCACGATCCGCGCGCGGTTCGGACCGAATCTCCGCGCGATCATCTGCGGCTCAGCGCCGCTGGCGCCCGAGACCCAGGAGTTTTTCCTGATGCTGGGAATCCCCGTGCTTCAGGTCTACGGGCTCACCGAAACGACGGCGATTTGCACCATGGATGACCCGCGGCGGCCGCCGGAGCCGGGCTGCGTCGGCCCGGCAGTTTCCGGGACGGAGATGCGCGTTGGGGAGAACGAGGAAATCCTGGTGCGCGGCCCGCACATTTTTCCGGGCTACTGGAAGCGTCCGGAAGAGACAGCCCGCGTTTTTCTGGACGGGTGGTTTCGCACAGGCGACCAGGGAGAGGTGAATGCCGGGGGCAATTGGCGCATCACGGGGCGGATCAAGAACCTCATCGTTCTGAACTCGGGACACAACGTTGCGCCCGAGCCGATTGAGGAGAAGGTGTTGCAGCTTCTTCCCGGCGCACAGCAGTCCGTGCTCGTGGGCAACGGGCGCGGGTATTTGTGTATGCTGGTGACCGGCGCCGTGGGAGAGTCCGCCGTGCAGACCGTCCTCGATTCGCTGAATCCGGGTTTGCCGCACTACCGTCAGGTGCGCGGCTTCTTGGTGATACCGGAACCATTCACTTCCGAGAGCGGCTTGCTGACAGTGAATGGCAAGCTCCGGCGCGATGCGATTTACGCGCGCTTCGCACGTGAGATTGAAGCGCTTTACGAAAAGACCCGGATGGAATCCGAGCCAAAATGAATGGCTCCCCGGAAACTCGGCGGGCCGCAATGAGCTATCGAGGCAAGACGTTGCGCTGGGAGATACGCGAGGGCGTGCTGGAGCTGACGCTCGACTGGCCTCCGGCCAACGAAATCGGCACGGCGATGCTCGCGGACCTGGAGAAATTTGCCGCGGTGCTCGAAGCGCCGAGCGGGGACGTGCGCGTTTGCATTCTCTCGAGCGCCCAGAAGCTCGGATTTTCCGCGGGCGGCGACCTGCGGGAGGTGTATCGCACGGCGTCGGAGGTTCCGGAAAAGCAGCGCGGCGCCGGAATCCGCGCTTTCCTCGAGCGCATTCACCGGGTGTTCAACACGATTGACGCCGCGCCGCTGGTCACGATTGCCGCGGTGCATGGCGTTTGCTTCGGCGGCGGGTTCGAGCTGGCGCTGACCTGCGACCTGATCATCGCGGACAAGATGGCGCGTTTTGCTTTTCCGGAGCTGCGCCTGGGAATTATTCCAGGCTTCGGCGGCATCCCCCGGCTGAAGAGAGATGTGCCCAATGCCGCGGCGCGGGACTTGGTTTTCACCGGGCGCAGCATCAACGCGACACGGGCGAACGCGCTGGGGATCGTTTCACAACTGGCAGGCGAAGGCGAAGCGTTGCGCGTGGCGCGCGCTACGGCGGCGCAAATGACGAAGTTCGACGCGGCAACGCACATCGCCGCGAAGAAATTCCTCAAGCCCATTCCGCGAGAGGAAATCCGGCGCGAGATGGAGATTTTCTGCGAGCTGTTCACGCGTCCTGTGGTCATGGAGGGTCTGCGGAAGTTTGCGGAATCTACGGACGCGATGCCCTATTTGCCGTGAGGAGATTCCTGAAAGGAAAAAACATGTTTCCCCGCCATGTTTTCCCCTCTTTGCTGTGTGCCGCCGGGCTGTTTCCCTTTTCGGCCTCGGCGCAGGTTCCCGCTGCGCACTTCGCGGCACCACCGCCCAAGTATGAGATTCGCGTGCAGAAGAGCGTACGGATGGCCATGCGCGACGGAGTGCTGCTGTCCACCGACCTGTATTTCCCGGTCACGCCCAACCCCCGGGACCGCTTTCCCGTCATCCTGATCCGTACTCCTTACAACAAGTCGCGCGATTGGAACGCGGCCGAAGCCAGCCGGTTTGCGGCGCAAGGCTTCATCGTCGCGGTGCAAGACGTTCGTGGCAAGTTTGAATCCGGCGGAAGCTATACGGTTTCCGCGGCCGACGCGGATGACGGAGCCGACGCGGTGGCGTGGCTCGCGCAGCAGGATTGGTCCACCGGAAAGATCGGCACGACCGGGTGCTCCTACTCCGGCGAGAATCAGGTGGAGATGGCCGCGCGGCGGCCAGCCGACCAGGTTGCCATGAACCCCCGTGCGGCGACGGGTTCGATGCAGTACTTTGGATCGTTGCGCGGCGGCGCGTTCGAACTGGGCGCCAGCGCGGACTGGTTTTTCAAGTGGGGACTTAAGGAACGGCCCCGCGCCGGCGATGCCGCGGGCCCTGCTTCGGGCGATGCCACGGCGCCGAAAGTGGACTGGCCGGCGCTGCTGCGGAGCCTGCCGCTGAAGGGGATGCTCGCGCGCGCTGGAGTGCCTAAGACGGACTGGGACGATTTTGTATCGCATCCCGAGCGGGATCCCTATTGGAAAACGCTGGGTTACGTTGACGAGAGTAGCCGATTCAACGTCCCAGCTCTATTTGTGGATTCCTGGAATGACTATGGCGCGGGAGACGTCTTCCGTTTGGCAGATCTAATTCAGAAGAACAGCGAAACGCCGCAAGCGCGCGACAATCAGTTTCTCGTCATTTCACCCACGCTTCACTGCGCATACGAATCCGCTGCGCTCAACACCATTGTCGGGGACCGTAACCTCGGCGATGCGCGGTACGATTTCTTCGGACTATACCTAGCGTGGTTCAACCACTGGCTCAAGGGAGCGGACAACGGCGTCGAGAAGATGCCGAAAGTTCAGCTCTACGTGATGGGCAAAAACCAGTGGCGCGGTGAAAACGAGTGGCCTCTGGCGCGCACGCAATTCACGCAGTATTACCTCAGCAGCGGCGGCCATGCGAACAGCCGCTACGGCGACGGCGTCCTTTCGACCGACAGGCCCGCGGAGGAGCCGCCCGATCACTTTACCTATGATCCGCGCACGCCGGTTCCCTCGACCGGCGGTCCATTCTGGGGTGCGGCAATTCCCGGGGTTGTGTCCGGCGAAGTGGATCAATCGGACGTGGAGATGCGCCACGACGTGCTCGTTTACACCTCGGCAGCGCTGGACAAAGGCGTGGAAGTCACGGGGCCGATTGAAGCCGTCTTGTACGTCTCGTCGGATTGCACGGATACCGACTTCACCGCGAAGCTCGTGGACGTCTATCCCCAAGGCACCGCGTACAACGTTCAAGAGGGAATTCAGCGGGTGCGCTACCGTGACGGATTCGAGAAGCCTTCCTTCATGAAATCGGGAGAAGTGTACGAGCTGCACGTCAGCCTCAACGCGACCAGCAACTACTTTGCGCCCGGGCACCGTATCCGCCTGGAGATCTCTTCCAGCAACTTTCCGCGTTTCGACCGCAACCTGAACACGGGCGGGAATAACTATGACGAAGTGACCTGGCGGGCGGCCCAGAACAGCGTGCATCACTCGGGCTCCCGCGTTTCGTACATTCTGCTTCCGGTGATCCCGTAACACCGAAGGGCGCAATGTCGAGATTCCTTGCCATTGATCACGTTCAACTGGCCATTCCCGAGGGCAAAGAATCGCGCGCTCGATCGTTCTATGGCGAAGTACTCGGGCTGACGGAGGTCGCGAAACCTGCGGAAATGGCGGAGCGCCCGGCCATCTGGTTTGCTTCGGGGCCGGTGAACCTGCACATACGCAGCGATCCGGAGTTTCATCCGGCAAAGAAGGCACACCCCGCCCTGCTCGTCGAAGGGCTCGATGCGATTCTTTCGCGCTGCCGAGCGGCCGGTGTCGCGACCAGGCAAGATACTTCGTTCAACGGCTTGCGCCGCTTTCACGTCTTCGATCCATTCGGCAACCGCTTGGAACTGATGGAGCGCGAGGGCTGATCTTTTCCGTATCCCCGCCCGGAATGATAAAGTTAAGCGGTATGCCGACGCTCGATGAAACCACGCGAGAAGTGATTTCTCTCGCGGCGCACCACTTCAACGTGCCGGCGGAAACGCTCGCTCCGGGCGACGACTTCTTCAAGAAGCTTGGAATCGACAGCCTGCAGGCGCTGGAGCTTCTGTCGCGTCTCGAGAACCATTTCGGCATTGAGCTGCCTGACTACGAGGTGCAAGGCGTCAGCGACTTCCGTACGCTCGCGGACCGGATTCAAGCCCGTCTGTAATGCTGAATCTCGCGAAATATGGAAGCTTGGGCGCGGCGCTGCGCGACGCTCTGGATCAATTCGCCGATGAAACCTGCCTGATCGAAGCCGACCGCGAAAAAGAGAAAGAGCGCCTCAGCTACCGGGAATTCAAGGAGAGGGCGCTGCCTCTGGCGCGCGCCCTGCAAGACTCGGGCTTCGGCGGCGGCGACCGCGCTTCGATCATCATGACCAATCAATCCAAGTGGCTGATTTCCG
>DASPOW010000047.1:0-10567 GCA_035625855.1 Candidatus Methylomirabilota bacterium
CTGGGCGCGGTGAACGTCAGAGTGGCGCCCTCACCCGATTGGCGCGCAGCGAGATCGCTGATGGCCACGGGAATCGGCGGAGCGGGCGGGTGGGGCTCGCCGGGAGCGCCGCAGCCGCCGGCGATAACCAAGCTGAAAAACAGTGCCCCCACGTCGAATCGCCGTCCGGCGCGAGGCTTGGATTCGGCGTTACCGGGTATCAACGGGTGCCAGTCTCCACGCTTTGGATTTACGAGGCGGGCTTCCGCGACGGCCCCGCCGGCTAGAGCATGTAACGGCTCAAATCCTGGTTCTTCACCACGTCGGCAAGCTGCCGCGTCACGTACGACTCATCAACCTTCACCGTCTTTTTCTTCAAGTCCGGCGCCTCAAAGGAAAGCTCGTCGAGCACTTTCTCCAGGATGGTGTGCAGCCGGCGCGCGCCGATGTTTTCCATCTGTTCGTTCACCGCACCGGCAAAGCGCGCCAGGGCCCGCACCGCATCGTCGGTAAAGGACAGCTTTATGCCCTCGGTCTCCAGCAGTGCGGTGTATTGCTTGATCAGTGCGTTCTTCGGCTCGGTGAGAATGCGGACGAAATCCTCTTCCTTGAGCGAATGAAGTTCGACGCGGATCGGCAGGCGGCCCTGCAGCTCGGGAATCAGGTCGGAGGGCTTGGTCACGTGAAAAGCGCCCGCGGCGACAAAGAGAATGTGGTCGGTGCGGATCATGCCGTAGCGCGTGTTGACCGTCGTGCCTTCGATGATCGGCAGAATGTCGCGCTGCACCCCTTCGCGCGAAACGTCCGGGCCGTGGCCGCTTTCCCGCCCCGCAATCTTGTCGATCTCGTCGATGAAGATGATTCCCATCTGCTCCGCGCGCTCCACGGCGATGCGCGTCACCATCTCCATGTCGATCAGCTTGTTCTCTTCTTCCTGGATCAGGTACTCGAAGGCGTCCGCCACGTTCATCTTCCGCTTCTTCTTCTGCTGCCCGAACACCCCGGACAGCATGTCCTTCAGGTTGACGTCCATCTCCTCCACGCCCTGGTTGGAGATGATCTCAAACGACGGCATGGTGCGTTCCCGGACTTCCACCTCCACCATGCGCTGGTCGAGTTTCCCTTCTCGCAGCTGCGCGCGCAGCTTTTCGCGCGTGCGCTGCGCCTGTTCCCGTTGCGCGATTTCCATTTCCGCGGTTTCGCGCGGCGCGGAAGGCGCAGAAGGAGCGAGCGGCGGGGAAGGCGGTAGCAGGAGGTCCAGCACGCGCTCCTCCGCGGCGTGCTCGGCGCGCTCGGCAACCTCGTCGAGCTTTTCCTCGCGCACCATGTCGATCGAGGTTTCTATGAGGTCGCGGACCATGGATTCGACGTCGCGGCCGACGTAACCCACCTCGGTGTACTTCGAGGCTTCGACCTTGACGAACGGGCACCCGGCCAGGCGGGCCAGCCTCCGCGCGATCTCTGTCTTCCCCACGCCGGTCGGACCGATCATCAAAATGTTCTTGGGAAGAATGTCCTCGGCCACTTCCGGAGGCAGTTTCTGCCGCCGGACCCGGTTCCGCAAAGCGACGGCGATGGCGCGTTTCGCTGCCGTCTGGCCCACGATGTACTTGTCCAGCTCCACGACGATTTCCCGCGGAGTCAGGTCGTCGAGCGCCGGCGGCGCCTCGTCCTGAGCGGTCGCTCCGCTTCCGCCGTTCATCAGAATCAGCTCTTTGTCCCCTTTGGTTGCCATGGTGCCTTTTCAACCGGCCTTGCGCCTTCTCTCGTGCGCGGCGGCGCTCACAGCTCCTCTATGGTGAAGTTGGCGTTCGTGAAAATGCAAATCTCGCTGGCGATGCGCATGGCCTCTTGCGCGATGTCCTTGGCTCCCAGCTTGGTATGTTTCAGCAGGGCGCGCGCCGCCGCTAGCGCGTAGGAGCCTCCCGACCCGATGGCGCAGAGCCCGTCGTCCGGCTCGATCACGTCGCCGTTCCCCGAAAGTAGAAACGTTCCCTTCGTGTCGGCGACGACCAGCATGGCTTCGAGGTGCCTCAGCGCCCGGTCCTTGCGCCACTCTTTGGCCAGCTCGACCGAGGCCTTCGGCAGGTTGCCGGAGTACTCCTGCAGCTTGCCCTCGAACCGCTCAAAAAGCGAAATCGCATCGGCCGTCGAGCCCGCAAAACCCGCCACCACCTTATCGTTGAAGAGCCGCCGCGTCTTGCGCGCGGTGTGCTTCATCACGTGGTCGCCCATGGTCACCTGGCCGTCGGCGACGAGCACGACTTTGCCGTCCTTGCGCACGCACAAAACCGTTGTCCCGTGCAGCGGCGAACTATTTTCCCGCAATGGCATTTGCCCATTATACCGCGCTTGCCCGATTGGCGCGTCAAGCCGGGCGGCGCGCAAAATTCCGCGTCGGATTTTGGCCCGCGGTGCGCTAGATTCATGCAGGCGTTCGTGCCCGGCAGGCTTCTTCCGGGGGGCGTACGCCACGGAAGGCAAGAACATGATCTTTGAACAGTTTTACTTGAATTGCTTGGCGCACGCCTCTTACCTGATCGGGGACGAGAAGACGCGCACCGCCGTCGTTGTGGACCCGCAGCGCGACGTTCAGCGCTATCTCGAAGCGGCCCGGCGCCGCGGCCTCCAGATTCGTTACGTTTTTCTCACTCATTTGCATGCGGACTTCATCGCCGGGCATCTCGAGCTGCGCGACACCGTGGGGGCGAAGATTTGTCTCGGTGCGCGGGCTAACGCCGAATACGCTTTCACTCCGATGAAAGAGGGCGATGTGCTCGAATTCGGCAGCGTGCGCCTGAAAATCCTGGAAACGCCTGGACACACGCCGGAATCGATTTCCCTTCTTGTCTACGACTTGGAGAAAGACGACAAGAACCAGCGGGCCGTGCTCACCGGCGACACCCTTTTTGTCGGTGAGGTCGGCCGCCCTGATTTGCGCGCTTCCCTCGGTTGGCAGCCCGCCGATCTGGCCCGCCTGCTCTACGCCTCCCTCGGCCGCAAGCTCCTCAATCTTCCGGACAGCACTCTCGTCTATCCGGCACATGGCGCCGGCTCGCTCTGCGGTCGCAACATCAGCAGTGAGACCTTCTCCACCATCGGCGAGCAGCGCCGTTCGAACTACGCTCTTCAGCCCATGAGCGAAGAGGCGTTCGTCGGCATGGTCACCGCCGACCAGCCGGACGCCCCCGCCTACTTTACCCATGACGCCGTACTGAACAGCAAGGAGCGGCCAACCCTCGAAGCGACCTTGCAGCGCGTCCTGAACGCGCTCTCCCTCGAGACCGTCGTCGGCATGAAGCAGGCGGGGGCCCAGGTGGTTGACGCGCGCGACCCGGACGAATTCGCCAAGGGCCACCTTGCCGGGAGCATCAACATCGGACTCGGAGGGCAATACGCGACGTGGGCCGGAACGTTGCTGGGTCGCGACAAACCCATCATTCTGATCGCGAACCCCGGTCGGGAACAGGAGAGCGCCATTCGGCTGGGCCGCATCGGCTTTGACCATATCGCCGGCTATCTCGATGGGGGAATCGAGGCGCTCGAGGCCCGGCCGGAGCTGGTCCAGAGAACGGAACGCATGGTTCCGGCCATGCTCGCCGAGGAACTGGCCTCGTCAAGTCCCTTTTTCGTCCTGGACGTCCGCACCCCGAGGGAATGGCACAGCAAGCACATCGCGGGAAGCCTCAACATTCCCCTGAACCACCTGGGGGAGCGGCTAGCGGAATTGCCTTCCGGGCGAAAGATCCTGGTCCACTGTGCGGGCGGCTATCGTTCCTCGATCGCCGCCAGCATCCTTCAGCAAAACGGATTCGGGGATTTGTCCGAACTCGCCGGCGGCATCGCCGCCTGGGAAGCGGCAAAGCTCCCCGTGCAGGCTTGAGAGTTCGAAGAGCGCAACCTTTCTCGGCGCGATTTCTGCTATTGTCGGGTCTTAAGGCAAGACCATGCCGGAAAGACCCCCTTCCTCGGCGCGCCGCTATCAGCGCGTAAGACTCGGAAAAAGAATCTCGGTCGCCTGGCAGGACGCCAGCCGCAGCGAACTTGGCCATGTCAAAGCCCTCGGCCTCGGCGGTTTGTTTATTTCTACGCGCAACCCGCCTCCCGTTGGCACGATTCTGAAGCTCGTTTTTGACGTTCCTCATGGAGAAGTACGCGCTCGCGGGATCGTCCGCAATATCGAGCCCGGCTTGGGCATGGGCATTGAGTTCACCGGAATGGGCTACGAAGACCGGGGACGCCTCTCGCGTCTGCTGAAGGATCTTTCGAAATAGCTCGGCGGGCCGCTGAGCCCGCGACTTCAGGTCATCCGCGCTGCCAGCGCCGAGGCGTTGCGATGCGCGATGGCTTCAATGGAAATCATCGGGTTGACGCCCGACGCGCTTGGGAACGAGGCGCCGTCCATCACGTACAGGTTGTGCGCCTCCCACGTCTGCCCGTCCGGATCCGTTGCCGAATCCCGCGCCGCGCCCCCGAGCCGCGCCGTCCCCATGATGTGGAAGGAAAACAGCGCCAGCCGGCCGTTGTCCCATCCGGCCTCGTCCATCGCCTTCGTGAAGGACTCGAGCGAGCCGCTTCGTCCCGGCTCATACGCGCACAGTTTCGCGTGAGGCGAGAAAACCCGCCGTGCGCCGGCTGCCTCCAGAATCCTCGCAGCCCCGATGAATCCGGCGCGGAGATGGCTGCGGTCGAAAGCCGAAAGCGAGTATTTCGAAACCGGGTTTCCTTCGCGATCGACCGTGACGCTTCCGCCGTCGCGGTCCCGCACCAGGCACCCGATGGCCGCCATACGCGGCAACTGCGAGAGCAGCGCGCGGTACTGCGCCGGGTCGCGCCAGGGAATCACCGCGACGGCAATGACCGGCTGGAGCGCCGTCGTCTCATATTTCAGCCCGTAATTGCCCGTGAGGCTGCGGAACTGGTCTGAATAGATGGCCTGCAGAGTCCCTTCCCACGGGCGAATCTCTTCGTCCATCACGCCGCAGACGTTTGAAACCGGGTGCAGATGGAGATGCCGCCCGATCTGTGGATTCGAGAGGCCTGAGCGGAGCAGCAGCGCGGGCGTATGAATTGCCCCGCAAGCCACAACCACCGCGCGCGACCGCACTTCCAGCTTGGCGCCCGTCGCGACGGAGTGCGCCGTGACCCCTCGCGCTCCGCCTCCCTCCACGAGGACCCGGTCCGCGGCTGTCTGCACGTAGATCCGCGCTCCCGCGCTCTGCGCATCCGCCAGCCAGGTCTTCGTCGTGGATTGCTTCGCTCCCAGCGCGCACCCGTAACCGCAGTAGCCGCACGTTTTCCCCTGATCGCACCCCACGACGTTGCGCGGCATTGCGTCCACGTGCCAGCCCAGCGCGCGAAGCCCGCGCTCGAGCACCTTCTCGCGCGCGGAAACGCGGTTGTGATCCAGGTTGACGGAGAGGCGTGCGCAAACCGCGTCCAGGCTGCGGGTGTATTCGCCGCTCGTGAACCACGGCGCCCCGGCCGCCGCCCACTCCGCGCGAATGTCGTCCGGCGTCCGGAACGACGTCGTGTAATTGACGACCGTTCCTCCTCCCAGGCACGCTCCCGCGAGCAATCCCACGCCGTGGTCCGCCGTCGCCGCGAAGCCCCCTTCGAGGTACATCCTCCGGAAGCCGCTGAACTCCGCTCCGTCAAAGTCCGCGTCGTCGTAGTAGCCCCCGGCCTCGAGCACGACCACGTCGAGTCCCGCCTGCGCCAGGATCGCCGCAGCGACTCCGCCACCTGCGCCGGAGCCTACAACGCAAACGTCGCAGGAAATGCGCGTGTCGGTTTCGACGCGCCGCACGGGAAGTCTCGCGGCAGGCGGGTTTTTGGACGGCCCGAGCGGGCCCGGGTAGCCGATTTTCTGCCAGACCGGACTTGGCCCGCCGTTGGCCCCCGGCAGCATCACGTGCAGGAATCCCGCGGCCTTGCGCAGGGCTTGGAATGCCGCGCGCCGCTGCGGGAACCCGCTGTCTGCCCAGGAGCGCAGCACCCGTTCTCGATTTTTCCCAGAAAGCTCGGAAAAGCGGCGCAGGCTTCCTATTGCGGCAAGGGAGTGCAGCCGCGAATCCCAGAAATCGAGTAACCGCAGCAGTTGGGCGCGATCCGCTTCGCGCGGGTTCAGGCTCAGTCCGTCGGCCAGCGCTGCCGCGATACCCAGTTCGGAGGCGGCCGGCCAGCCCTCCGCCGGGGGAAAGAACGCGTCGCAAATACTCTCAAGCGCGCGCTGCTGCCGGCCGGTAAGCTGCATCGTGGCCGCCCAGTTTAGCAGCCTGTCCGCCGGACAAAAAAGCGGGCGGCCCGCCCCTAGGGCAGACCGCCCGCGCACCTGCTCTCCTAAAGAGACCGCAGGAAAGTGGTCAGTTGGCTTTTCTCCCTCTCCGAGAGTTGGTTGAAGTTGTTTTTCACGCCGTTGGCCTCTCCCCGGTGACGCTCGATCGCGTCCGTGAAGGTGAGGGACCCGCCGTCGTGCATCAGTTCGTTCCGCAGGCGAACACCCCAGAGCGGCGGGGTCCGCATCTTGTTGGCGGTGTCCTGCGGGCCGTTCTGGACGATGCCGTCGCCGGTGCCCACGTCGTGCAGCAGGAAGTCGCTGTACGGGTGGATGGTCTTGTTGCCGAGTTCCGGCGGCACGATGAATGCTCCTCCGGCCACGGCCGTGCCCGGAGGCGCGGTGTTGATGGTGGAGACGTGGCAGGTCGCGCAGCCGATCCGCTGGAACAGTACCCCGCCCGCGATCGCGTCCGGAGTGGCCGCCAGCGCCGTGGCCCGCGGCGGAACCTTCGACGCGCGCATGAAGCCGGCGAAGTGGTCGATGTCGAAGAGGCCCTGGGCATCCGGGTGGTTGTCTTCGGGGTCCGTCGTTACCTTGCAAACCGTCGTGACGTCCTTGTTGTTCGGCGCCAGCCGGTTGCTGATGCCCATTTCATTCAGATAGGCGTCGCTCGAAAACGACAGCAGCGACGCTTGCTGATCCTTCCATCCGAAGCGTCCGACCCCCACGGCTCCGCTGAGCTCCAAGATCGGCACCTGGATGGCCTGGCCGCAAATCATGCCTCGGGTCGTGTTGCATTGATGATTCGCGATGTTGATGAGGGTCTGGTCCGCAATGGCTTCCACGAAGCCGTCGCCCAGCGTGTTCAGCGACGTCCGGACCGTTTGGACCGTCTCCGCGCCGCTGATTCGTTCAACGCCGTCCGTCGTCGGGAAGTTGAAGGATACCGTCTGGCCGTTTACCGTGACGGTGTCCACTCCGGGACAAATGGAGCGCTGGTTGATGAGCGAGCGGTTGGCGATGGTCACGGTCCCGTCGGCAATGGTCGCGTTGGCCGCGACGAAATTGCCTGCGCGATCGTGATGGCCTGCGCGTAGCTCGCGGACCTGGCTGATTCCCCCGGTTACCGGGCTTGCGTGGCATTGGCGGCAGGAGTCGGCATTATAGGTCGGCCCGAGACCGTCTCCTATGCCCTCCACCTCTTCGAAGGTTTCACGGAAGGACTTGAAGGTGGCTGGGTCCACCAGTCCGTTGGATTGGTTATCAAAACCCGCGGGAGCCTCCGGCAGGACGCTCGCGCTGTTTTGACCGAGTAGTTTGCTGCCCGTCGCAAGCCCCATGGCGAGGACAGTCAGCGCACCAAGGAGAAGATACACCCGTACTGATCTCATCCCTGAGCACCTCTAGCTTAGGATCTGACCTGCATACCGAAAAGCCGGAACCGGGCGGGATTGGTGTTTCGGCTGTGTTGCTGGCGCGGGAGACTAGCAACAGCCGGGGAGAAAAAAAATAGTACGCGAGGACAACTGTCCCCCTGTCCCCGGGGGCAGCCCTCCGCGGTTCGCCTTCGCCGCTTCTATTTTGTTTTGTTCTTTTCCCCGGAGTCGCCGTAACGCTTGTCGAGGGAAGCGCGGGTGAAAACATCGTCCGACAGCCCGGGATGGTAGCGGCAGCTCTGGTAGAAGAACTGAGCCGTGCGCAATCCGTTGTGAACGCGCGTCACCTGCAGCGGCGTCCACACGCCGTCCTTCAGCTGGTAGTTCGTATAAATCAGCGTGTCGTCGTTGAACTGCGGGTACTCGGGATCTTTCGTGCTCACGATGGCCCGCACCAGCCAGTGCGTCGAGCGGTCTATGGCCAGGCGGAACCTGCGCTCCTCCCTGTCGGTCAGTTCCACCCAATCCACCTGCCGCAGGTCTACCGTGTCGCTGCCCCCGAAGCGGATGCTCATTCCCGGCTCGTTCAGCCGGAATCGCAGCAGGTTGTCGATGTTCCGTTTCATCTGTTCCTGAAAGTCGCTGACCACCGCCGCCGGCAGCTCCTGAATGCCGCTGCGGTCGTAGGTCCAGCCGCGATCGCCGTTGTAAAGCGTGATCACCACTCCGCCGCGGGAAAAGTCCAGCCCGTCGACGCCGAGCAACGCCTGCAGAATCGTGTTCCGGCCGCGGCCGATGTACTCGATGCGGGCCTTGTCCGGAAACCGCCGGAAATCGTCGAATTCGATGTAGCCCGTCAGCCCTCCGTCGTGGCCGAACACCGCCCGGCGCCCCTGGCACTGGCTTTCGCGCACATTGGCATAACCCGGTCCGCCGAGGCCCTCGATCAGCTTGGCCAGGATTTCCTTCGCCTTCGCGGTGCTTTGTTCCGGCAAAAGCGTTTCCGGGTTCTGCGCCGCCGCCGGCAGCATGCCGCACAACAGCAGGACCAGTCCCCAGCCTGCGGCCGCAATCCTCATCCGCACAGCACCGCACCTCCGTTTACATTGACGATTTCTCCGCTCATGAAGTTGGCCAGCTCCGAGGCCAGAAAGAGAATCGGCCCGGCGATTTCCTCCGGCGTGCCCGGGCGCCCCAGCGGTATCGCTGCGTTGACCATCTTCTTTCCTTCTTTGGTCTTCAATATCGGCTCGGACATGTCCGTTGCCACCCATCCCGGTGCCACGCAGTTCACCAGAATGTTGTGCCGCGCAAGTTCCGTCGAAAGCCCCTTGGTCAAGCTGATGATCGCTCCTTTCGAAGCTCCATAGTGCGTGTGAAACGCCTCGCCCCGCTGTCCCGCCGTGGACGCGATGGGAATAATCCGCCCCGAACGCTGCTTGATCATCTGCGGCACGGCAAAATGGACCACCGCGTAAACGCTCTTCAGGTTGATGCGCATCATGTCGTCCCACTGCTTCTCGCTCATCTTCTCGATGGGCAGGTCCTCGTGATTCCAGATCCCCGCGTTGGCCACCAGCACGTCCAGCCGCCCCAGCCGGGCCACGCACTGCTCGACGAGCATCCTGTTGTCGGCCGGCTTTCCGCACTCGGCCTTCACTCCTTCGATGCGCGTGCCGTGTTTGCGGGCTTCCTGTTCCACCTGCGCCGCGGATTCCCTGTTCCGCTGGTAGCTGAAAATCACGTCGGCGCCCGCCTGCGCGAAGAGTTTAACCGTGGCCGCTCCAATGCCCCGCGAGCCCCCGGTGACGAGCGCCGCCTTCCCTGCCAGTGAAATCATCACTCCCCCAGAAATGGAAAGGATCAGTTCCGCCGTTTCGTTCGCTGCGGGCTCGGACTTGGCTCTACCGCCGCGCCGCGGCCGCTCGCGTCGCCTCGACCAGCGCGCGGAAGAGCGCGTCCGCGAGCGCATCGCCCGCCATGCGCTCCGGATGCCACTGCACGCCCGTCACCCAGGTGCCGCCTCCGGTCCACTCCACGCCTTCGATAATCCCGTCCGGCGCGCGCGCCGTTACGCGAAGGTCCCGGCCGGGCTTCTCGATGGCTTGGTGGTGCGAGCTGTTGACCCGCGCCCTCGCCCCGCCCGCCAGTTGGGCCAGCCGGCTTCCCGCCATGAATTCCGCCGGGTGAACTGGATCCTCCTTCGGCTCGGGCGTCAGGTCCTTGCGCCGGTGTGCCGTGGTGGTTCCCGTCTCTGCCTGCACGTCCTGGGTCAGGCTCCCGCCGAGGTACACGTTCAGGAGCTGGCAGCCGTAGCAAATGGCCAGCACCGGTTTCTCTGCCGCAAAGGCGTGGTCCAGGATTGCGGTGTCTGTGGCTTCCCGATTCGCGTCCGGAGGATTGCTCTTGCCCCGGTTCACCGACTGGTAGCGCGAGGGGTCCACGTCGTCCGGGCTTCCCGGAAGGACAAACGCGTCGAGTTGCGGCAGTTGTCGCTTCAGCGCTTCGGCGTCTCTTAGGGAGAGCAGCACCGGCTCCCCTCCCGCCCGCCGCACGGACTCTTCGTAGTAGGCGATCTTCTCTCTTGTGTTCGCGGCTTCTTCCTTCGTCGTGCGCCAGGGAATGCCGACACGCGGACGGTTGTGCTCTTCACCCCTCATGGGAACATTCATCCTAGCACTGCCCTCCGGCGCGCGCCAAACCAGCCCCGGGCAGCGGCCAAAATGGCAGCAAACCAGACGAGTCTACCTGGAGGTACGCGGGTCGGGCTGGTCGAGAATCTTCTTAGCCGCCGCCGCGCGGTATTTCCGCACCGCCTCTCGGTATTCGCGGTGCTTTACCCCGAGAATGGCCGCCGCAAACAGCGCCGCGTTGATCGCCCCCGGTTTGCCGATGGCCAGCGTGCCCACGGGAATCCCGCCCGGCATCTGCA
>DASPOW010000048.1:0-3727 GCA_035625855.1 Candidatus Methylomirabilota bacterium
GCTCATGCCTTGAGTCAGGGACACGACAAAAAATTGTGGCCAAACCGCCCAAGACGGGCCTAGAATGCGAGGCAATGTCAGCGTAGCGCACTTCAAAGGCGCGTTTCGCTGGTAAGGGGTTGACTCTCAGGGGTGTTAGACAGAAAGGAACAAAAATGGGGCGTTGGCTATCGCACGTTTGTTGTGCGGCATTAGTCCTGGTGTGTTTGTTTGCCCCGGCCGGAGCGAGCGCACAGACCGCGTCGTTCGCGTCGATCGGGGGACTGGTTCTAGACTCGCAAGGCTTGCCCGTGCCGGATGTGACCGTTACGGCCACCAACACGGCTACGGGTCTGAAGTACTCCACAAAAACCACTTCCACAGGCAACTACAACATTCCCGACCTGCCGCCGGGCACCTATGACATTAAGGTGCAGCCCGCAAGCGCAAGCCTCGGCACGGCGGAAGCAAAGGGAATCAAACTGAACGTCGGCGAGGCGCGCGACTTGAACTTCAGCTTGAGGCCGGCTGGAACGGTCACGACGGTGGAGGTGACCGCCGAAGTGCTGCTGGAAAAGACGAAGTCGGACGTGTCCGCCACCGTGACCGACCTGGACATGGAGCGATTGCCGACCATCGCTGGCGGCGCGGGAACGGTGAATGATTACGCACAACTGGCTCTGACCGCGCCGGGCATGAAGATAGACACAAGCGGGGTCAGCTCCCCCAACGGCCAGGCGAATTCCGGGGATCTGATCGGGCCAGGCTCGATCAACTTCCGCGGCAATCTTTACCTCGTGGACGGAGGCAACATTACCGACCAATTGGTATCCGGCCGCGACGGAACAGGGGCCTCGGTTGATGAAGTGCAGGAATTTCAAGTCATCACGAACAACTACAACGCGGAATACGGGCAGGCCAGCGGGGTAATCCTGAGCGTGGTGACCAAATCCGGAAGCAACCAGGTTCACGGCGATGGACACATGTACTTCCGCGGCCGCAACCTGGGATCATCGGATCCCTTCTACAACGCGGGCTTCATCGATCCGAGCACGGGAGTCATCACGGACCCGCGCTGCCCGAACGTCGGAACGACGGACATCTCCGGCTGCCCGCGGGCTCCTTTCCACCGCAAGGAGGGCGGATTTACGATTGGCGGACCGTTTATCAAGGACAAGCTGTTCTGGTTCGGCAGCTATGAGGACAGCCGCCAGTCCGTTCCGCTTACTCTGACGCCCTTTGGAAACCCGACGACGGTGCAATCGCCGGTGAACAACCTGCTTTATTCGGGGAAGATCGATTACAAGATTTCCGACAAGAACACGCTGACGATGCGCTACGCGGTGGACCGGCTGCGGGAGAGCAACATCATCGTACAGACGGGGACCAACGTGACGCCGGACGATCTCGCGGCGAGCTTGATCAACAACGCGAGCGTCAACGTGGGCTGGGTTTCCTCGATATCGAACAACCTGGTCAACGAGGCGCGGTTCGTCTTCACGCGGTTTGTCACGTCCACGGCGGACAACAGCAGCGTGCCGGGCGTGATTCACGCAGATGGCACGACGACGGGAGCCGATTTCTGCTGCCCGCAAGGCGGACTGCAGAAGCGCTATCAGTACATCGACAACCTGACCTGGACCCACGGGAACCACACGTTCAAGGCGGGCTTCAACGTCAGCTACTATCCGTGGAATTCGCTGTTCCCGCAGTTCCACTTCGGACAGTACACGTTCAACGACGCCACCAACACGCCCACGAGCCTGACAGTAGCGTTCGGCGCGGGCGAGGTGACGTCCAAAGACAACATTTATGGGGCGTATTTCCAGGACACCTGGAAGATCACCCGCAAGCTCACGATGAACATCGGTTTGCGCTACGACTTCGAGGCAGGCGCGTTCAAGGGCGGAAAAATTCCGGGCGCGGGCGGAGGCTGCCTGCAAGGCAACGGGCTCATCCTGGCTTGCTCATCGGATCCGAACAATTTCCAGCCGCGGCTGGGATTTGCGTACGCTCCGTGGGGCGACAAGACGGTGTTCCGCGCCTCGTTCGCGGAAGTCACCATGCTCGCGTACAACAACGTGGTGCTGGACTCGCTGAACTTCGACGGCACCACGCTGAACACAGTGACCATCGACCCAACGCAGCCCTGCTGCGGACTCACCGGTCCCCAGATTCAGGCGCTCTTGAACACCGCATTTCCGAACCTGCCCAGCGCTTCGGCGCTGGCGCCGTTTGCGCCGCAGCTGACGGGTCCCTTCGGACGCGTGCGTCCGATCGCCAACAATCTGCGAAATCCGGAAATGCGCATGTTCACCATGGGGGTAGAGCATGAGTTCACCAAGACGCTGAAAGCCGGCGCCCAGTACATCGGGCAGTTCGGCTTCGGGCTCTTTGGAGAGCAGGATCTGAATGCCCCGGCGCTGATCGCCGATCCGGCGCATCCCGGGTTCTTCTACTTTGGCGCGCGTCCGAACGCGAACTTTGCGGCGGTGCGCACGAATGAGAACTCGCGCACTTCGCACTACAACGGGTTGCTGCTGAGCGTGCAGAAGAACTTCTCCAATCACGTCCAATTCCTGGCCAGTTACACCTGGTCGCATGCCACGGACTCCGGCGAAGACTTTTTTGGCCTCTCCGAGCCGGGGAACCCATTTAACTGCTGCCGCGCGGAAATGGGCCCGGCGTTCAACGACATCCGGCACGCCGCGAACATGGGCGTGGTGCTGGATTCCGGCCACGTGACGGCGAACCGCTATGGCGGCTTCTTCATTAACAACCTGGGTCTGAGCTGGCTTGGGCAGATTCAGTCCGGGCGTCCATATCCCATCTCGACGGGTTCCGCGCCGTTTGGAGGCAGCGAGAGATTCTTCGGTGCGGGCAATGAGACCCAGCAACGACCCAACGTTCTGCCCGGCGGAATCATCTCCAGCGCCGGAATTGCTTCGTTCGACGGAATCAACGCCCTGTTCGGTCCGGGCGCCGTGGCGCAATGCATCCTCGCCGGGTTTCCCGCGGGGCAGTGCAACGCGATTCAGAACACGTTCCTGGCCCCGGTCGTCAACAGCGGGGCCATTGACGCGCTCACCGGGCAGGCCGTTGACTTCCAACTCGTCAACGGCAACGTGGAAAGGGACGCGGGCAGAGGGTCTCCTTTCGTGAGGTTCGACGCATCGCTGCACAAGACCTACTCGATCCCGCACGCTGAGAACGTCAAACTGGAGCTGCGGTTTGACGCATTCAACGTATTCAACCATCCGAACTGGGTAAGCTTCCTGTCCAACGACGTTCTGGCGGTGATGGGGATTTCCGCCACGAACATCGGCGGCGGCCTCGGGGCCGGAGGGGCGCTGCCGAACGCGAACTTCTTCACCTGCACGGGTTGCATGAGGCCCGACGGCACGTTCGTCGGCACAAACGGTCAAGCCCTGACCCTGAAGGCCCTGCAGCAAGGCGGAGCAATCAATTCCTCGGCGTTCAACGGGCTGGGGAATCCCGGCGCGGACGACAATCCGAGGAGGTTGCAGTTGTCGTTCCACGTCCGCTGGTAACTTCTTCCTTCAGAAAGGGCGGAGCCGCGAGGGTCCGCCCTTTTTGCTTGCTGAGGGCGTCCCGCGCGGACGGACCGGATCATCATCGGCCGCGGGCTCTGTTGCGTATAATCCGCGGAGAAGCCGGGAGGGCGGGCATGGCGAAGGCAACTTGGGGCGGGAAGGTGATCGCGCAAAGCGATCAGTGCGTGGTCGTG
>DASPOW010000049.1:0-2113 GCA_035625855.1 Candidatus Methylomirabilota bacterium
GGAACTTAATCTGTATGAGATCGCTCGAGGAAGGCACGAAGTACCCCTGGGTCATTTCCAGGTCGCGCTGCTCGAGGGGGTGCGACTCCATGGCAAAGCGGCCGCGGGCGCCGGCGGCGAGGACGAGGAAGTCCGCGGTGCGCCACTCGCCGTCCACGCAGTAGCGGGGCTTTTCGGACTTGGTATCAATTCCGGCGACGTGGGAGCGCTCGATGCGGCAGCCGCTTTCCGCAGCGCGGTCCAGGAGAAGCCCGTTCAGGACGGCGCGGGAGTAAATCACGATGGGATGAGTCATTTTGAGGAGCGCGCGCTGGTCGGCACTGCTGATGAGTTCGACTTCGTGGATGAACTTTTTCGGCCGGCAATTTTCGGCGAGGAAGGGGTAAGCCTCGATGGCTTTGTGGGTCAGGCCGCCGCCGCAAGGCTTTTCCCAGGCGAGGTGCTCGTCGAGGATGGAAACGCTGCAGCCGGCGCGGGCCAGTTGCTCGCCGCACATCGCGCCCGCAGGTCCGCCTCCTACCACGGCGATTTCTTTCATGATTTCGGCCTTTTGCCCGGCTGGCGGTAAGGATGGGCGGAAGCGCCCCGTGCTCACGTCAGGGGGAAAACCAGCACAAGAAACACCGCGGTGAGTATAGCACCGAAGAAAGCGGCGCCGAGGCCGGACCCGGTGTGCCTGCGCGCAAGATCCACTCCCAGGCGCTGGAGCAGACTGAAAGCCGCCAGGTAGGGAACGATGATCACCAGGAGTACCTGGCGGGTGTGCAGATGAAAAACGCCCGCGACGAGGATCAGCCAAGCCACCCCGCGCAGCAGCATTCCCTGGGCAAGCCTTCGCGCCCGGGCCCAGGCCGTCGCGCCAGCGGGGCCGAGGAGAAGCTCTTCGGCAAGGCAGATGGGAATGACGCCCAGGAACACGACGCACATCCGCCAGAGGCGGGCGAAGCTGAGGCCGCTGCTGGCGATGGAAACACGGAGCCAGCCGAAGAACAGGAAGCTGCCAAGCACACCGGCCAGCGCGCACGACAGGGAAGTTGCGAGGGAATAGGGACCGAGGCGGCGGAGGAGGCGGTAGTTGAGAAGCAGAAGCAGGCAGCCGGATGCGGCGACGACCGTGGTGAGGTAGTCCGCTGAGTAAGCGGCAACCAGCTTAAGCGGGCCGGTGAAGCGCACAAGCAGCATGGCCAGTGTCGTGGCTGCGGCGATCTCGACGTAGGGGAGGAGGGCCGGGAGGCGGGGAGCAGGCTCCGTCAACTGCGGCAGGGGCGGAATGAGCCGAACCGTGGCGCCGATGAGGAGCAGGACGCCGAGAGCGCCGGCAGCGAAGCCTGCGTAGACAGCTCGGTTTGGCAGAGGGGAACCGGTCGGCAGGTGAAGGGCCGTGGCGGTCCAGTCCACCGAAGCGCGAAGCGCTTGCGCGTCGAAGAGCAGGCTTGAATGGGAGGCCCAGGGGATGACCTGGAATTTGGCGACCCCGTGTGGCAGGAGCGTAATGAGCGCTTGCGCGGCGCGGTGCATCACGGGCAGTTCGCTGGAGCCCTCGAGGATGAGGGAACTTTCCGGCAGGCGCTCAGGCGCTCGGTAAAAGAGCGCCTCGGGCGACGCACCCTCGACCGGAAGCATCGGCGCGGGCGAGAGAGCGACGACGCCCGCGACCGGAATGCGCGAAGCGATGCGCAGGCCGATGGCTCCGCCGAGCGAGTGGCCCAGAATCACCGTTCTCGCGGGGTCGATTCCGCCCGTGCGAATGCCTTCGCGCAGGAATTGCTCGCCGCAGGCTTCGGCGCGCTCGAAGGAGAACGGCGGAGGCGACGCGCCGTGTCCGGGGAAGTCCGGAACGATGACGCGCAGACCGGCGTTGAGGAAGCCGCGCGTGTAGTAGTCCATCAGCTTTCCGTTGGCGACAAGTCCGTGGAGGATAAGCACGCTGCCGCGCGGAGGCGTTGCGGCGGGCTCAGCAGTCAGCACGGAAAGCGTGCAATCGCCGCTGGAGACCATGCGGCGCGTTTCGCTGGCGCGAGTCGCCGCGAGAACGAAGGTGCCCAGGACGACCAGGAGTATTCCTGCCAGCCAGCGAACGAGGTTCGGGCGCTTCATACCGGGTAACGGGACC
>DASPOW010000050.1:0-2739 GCA_035625855.1 Candidatus Methylomirabilota bacterium
CGCCGTCAGCGTGAGTATCGGGTTGATCTTCGGAGTGTGGCCCGCGACAAAGGCCGCAAGGCTCGATCCCGTCGAAGCCTTGCGCTACGAATAAAAGCTCCTCGGATTCGACCTGGTTTTCTCTTAGAAAACGCGCAGGCGCTGCCGCAGCGACGGCTTCGGCGGTGGAACCTGCGCCGGCTCTTCCGCTTTGCGCCGCGCCAGCGGATAGAGCGCCTCGGCAAGCTGCTCCGCATCGCTGAACCGCTCCGCCGGCTGCTTCGCGAGGCAGCGCTCCACCACCGCATCGAGCGTGCCGGGCAGGGAAGGAATCAGGTGCGAGAGCCGCAGCGGATTCGCGGAGAGAATCTGGCCGCACAGCGCCTGCAGAGATTCGCCCTGGAACGGAGCTTGCCCGGCAACCATTTCGTACAGCACCACGCCCGTTGAGAAAATATCGGAGCGCGCGTCCTGCGGTTTCCCCGCGATTTGTTCGGGCGACCAGTAGGCCGGCGTGCCGAGCAGCGAACTGTCGAGCGAATCGCGGCGCGAGAGGCGGGCCATGCCGAAGTCGGTGAGCTTCACGCGGTTCGCTTCGGTAATGAGGACATTGGCGGGCTTGACGTCGCCGTGGATCACTCCCGTGCGGTGCGCGGCGGCGAGGGCGCAGGCAATCTCCGCGGTCCAGGCGCACGCGCGGGGGAAGGGAATGCTTCCCTTGGCCAGCACGCGATCGAGCGGCAGGCCCTCCACATGTTCCATCACGAGGTACGGCGTGGAAGTGGCTTCGTCCACGCCGATGTCGTGCAGGGTAATCACGGCGGGATGGGAAAGGCGGCCGGCGACGCGGGCCTCTTTCAGGAAGGCTTCGCGCAATTCGCCGCGCGAAAATTCCGGCGGGAGCAGCTTGATGGCGACGATGCGATCGATGAGCGGATCGTGCGCGCGGGCAACGCGCCCGGAGGCGCCTTTGCCGATGACTTCGAGAATTTCGTAGCGACCAACGCGCACGCAGTGCTCCCTCAGGCGAGCCACAACGCCTGACAGGTTAGCGCGCGGCGCAAAGGCCGGGAATGGAGCAAACGTTCCGGCGAGCACGTACTTTGGTACTCTGTGCCGTCCTGAACCTTGCGGAGAGGCCGCGCGGTTCCGACGCTAAGCCTTGTATTAACTGTGAGTTACGGCTTGACCGGGGCGGGCTCGAGGACGAGCGCGGGGGCGGCGCTCGGGGCCGGATTCGCGATGGCCGGGGGAAGCGGCAGCCGCAAGGAAGCGAAGGCCGGATTGGTTTCGTAGTTTCCGGGAAAGTCCCGCACGGTGTGGCCCATGGCGGAGAGGAAACGGTAGGCGTGAAAGTCCAGCATTTCGGCGCGCGCTTGTTCCGCGGTCCAGTGCTGGGCGGAGATGCGGTAGGCCGCCACCATCACGCCGGTGCGGTCGGCGCCGCGATGGCAGTGCACGAAGACTTTCTGGCCGGGATGGCCGCGAACCAGAAGAAGGAACCCGGCGATCTGCTCGAGCGTAGGGCCGCGGGTACCGCTGGAAGGAATGCCGACGTAGTGCATGCCGCGGGATTCCACTTCGTGGCGTTCGCGGTCGGCATCGCGGCCGCGATTGCGGAGGTCCACCACATAGGAAATGCCGAGGCCCCTCAGTTCGTCGTAGCCCTTCGTGTCGGGCTGGCCGCCGCGAAACAGCGCGGTGTCAACGCGAGCGGCATTGTGAATGCCGGCGAGGGAGAGCCGCTCGGCCGGAGCGGCCGATTGCGAAGCAGCAGCGGGAGCCGGAGTCTTTGTTTCCTGAGCGGGTATGACCAGCGCGAGAACGGCGCACAGGAGGGCGAGGGGAAGAACGCGGGCAAATCGGCGGATGCTGCGCATACTGTGAGGCACATTATCTCATGGAGCGGGGGAGAAAAAATAAACCGCGGGGGCCGGGTTGCCTGCGGAAAAGTCCAGGGCTTGGGAGGATTTTCTAGGTCGACTTACGCTTCATACTGCACCTCCCCATCCGACTGAATGGCCTTGGTGAACGTGGTCACCTCGCGATTTCATAGTGCAGCCGGACGACGCCGTCGGGGAACTTCCTCGCTGAACGCAGGCGAAGCGCGATGTCCCTGTGGCGCGGGGCCACGAGCGGAATGCCCTCGCCGATGAACGTGGGAATGACATGGATGACGAACTCGTCGATCTCGTTAGCGTCGAGAAAGGAGGCAATCAGCTCGCCGCCGCCCATCATCCAGATGTGTTTTCCCGGCGTGGCACGGAGCCTTCGCGCAAATGCCTTCACCGGCTCCGACACGAATTCGACGCCCGGTGCCGCCCGTTTCGGCGGCTTCCTTGAGAACACGTAATTGGTGAGCTTCGTGTCGAACATCCCCTCTTTCTTGCCTTTCTTCTTGTAATAGGAAAGAACCCAGTCGTAAGTCTTGCGGCCCCACAGGATCGTGTCAATCGTGGCGTAGAACGCCTTCATGCCGTAATCGGATTTGCTGGGTCTTCGATTCAGCCATTGGACATCACCGTTTGGCCTGGCAATGTAGCCGTCGGCGCTGGTTGCAATGTAGACGATGATTTTTCGCTGTTGCACGACACTCTAAATATCACACGTTTTGCTCCAAAGTCTTGATTAACGCGCTTACCACCGAAGTTCAACTAGGAGCAAGAAGTACGGCTTGCGAACTCACCAGGAATTAGGATGGGGGCAGGTCGGTGTTGAACATGTCAAACAATACCTTCCACGAACCGTCAGCCTGTTTCT
>DASPOW010000051.1:0-10810 GCA_035625855.1 Candidatus Methylomirabilota bacterium
GTATTGCCGCCGAAATCCACGCCGCCCATTTCATCGCCCACCCCCTCGCCGTAAGCCGCATTCTACCGCGCCGCGCCCCCTTCCCCTTCACTGGCCATCCTTGACCGCGTGCGGGGGTGGCGGCGCAAGGCTTCTTGGCCCCGGCCGCCGTCATTTCCTACTTGACAAACAAATATGTCATGGTAATATATAGTGCAACTTCAGGGTGCCTCGCGTCGGGCCTCCGCTTCGTTACCCTCCGGGAGTTTCGTTTGCGCCTCTGCGACTGTCAGCGTGGTCCTGTTGTTCCGGCGAGACTCTGCGTTTCCCTGGAACGATGGCGATTCGCCGCTAAACCCTTGCGAATGCGCGCTGAGCATTCGGCCAAGGATGCAAACCCTGAGCGAGCAGCGCGAGCCGAAGCGTCCCTCCCTACACCCGGCTTATGGCTAAACCCCGTAGAATGTGCACTTACAAAAAAACGCCTTCTAACCCCTTTGGAATCCGCACTTCCGAAATCATTGGACTTAAAGTCCTTCAGAATGAACACTTCCGCAAAAACCCCCGGGGGTGGGATCTCTGGCGCGCGGTCACCGGCTCCGTTAGAATCGCCCCCGCGAGAACGATCCCGGAGGGACGATGAGCTTCAGCCAGCGGCTTCAGGAAGTCCGCGAAGGGTTCGAGGCGCCGTTCTGGGTCGCGAACATCACGGAGATCTTCGAGCGGCTCTCCTACTACGGCGCTTTCGCTTCGCTGGCCAACTACCTGCACGAAAAGCTGAACTTCCCGACGACGGAAGTCGGGAGCCTGGCCGGAATTTTCGGCGGCATGGTTTGGTTCCTGGCGATTTTCGGCGGGGCCATCGCCGACAAGCTGGGATTCCGCCGGGCGCTTTCGCTCGCTTATCTGGTTCTGGCGGCCGCGTATTTTCTGCTCGGGTCCATCGGCGCGCCGTGGCTCGCGCCGGTGCGCAACGCCCTGCCGCTGGGGCTGCTGGTCGGCTTCATCCTGTTCCTGCCGGCGCTGGGCATTTCCATGGTGAAGCCGTGCGTGGTGGGCACGACGGCGCGCGCGTCGAAGGAGAACGTGCGTTCGCTCGGCTATTCCATTTACTACACCATGGTGAACATCGGCGGCGCTTCTGGACCCTACGTGGCTTCCTGGGCGCACCGGCACTTGGGCGTCGAAAACGTGTTCCGCATCGCGGCGCTGAGCGTGTTCCTGATGTTCTTCGCGGTGCTTTTTTTCTTCCGCGAGCCAAAAAAGGCGGGCGACGCTCCGCCGCCGAAGATTGCGGAGACGGCGCGGAATTTCCTGACCGTGCTGGGCAACCCGAAGTTCATGCTGTTCCTGCTGATTTTCACCGGCTACTGGGTGGTGTTCTGGCAGCAGTACATCACGTTGCCGGGCTATATCCACGCGTACATCAATCCGAACGCCGACGTGGAATTGATTCTGATTACCGACGGCGCGGCGGTGATTGCCTTCACCCTGCTGGTGAACCACCTCACGAAGAAGATTCCGGCGTTCCGCGCCGTGGTGCTGGGAACGCTGATCACTTCGCTGGCCTGGCTGATTCTGGCGGCGCGGCCGGCGGTATGGGCCGCGGTGGCGTCGCTCTTCGTGCTGGCCGTCGGAGAGATCATTCAGGCGCCGCGGTATTACGAGTACATTTCGCGGCTGGCGCCTCCGGGCCAGCAGGGAACGTACATGGGCTTCGCATTTCTTCCCATCGGGATCGGATCGCTCGTCGGAGGTTGGTTCGGCGGGCGCGTGATGCACCACTACGGAGAGGTGATGGGCCAGCCGGCGCGCGCCTGGTGGGTAATTACCGGCGTGGGCGTGGCGACCGCGCTGCTTTTGTGGATTTACGACCGGGTGGTGAAGCCCGCCGAGCAGGCTTGATCGCGCCTGAACGGGATGCGAACACGGCATGCCGCGCCCCTACCCGGAGGAAGACGTCGGAGAAAGAGCTCAGGTGGAAGGTCTGAGCTACGCGTCAGTTGACCTGGCGCCGCAACTGGCCCAGCGCCTGCTTCGCCAGCGAGTAGCGCGGCTCGATGCGCAGCGCGTTTTCAAAGCAGGCCTGCGCGTGGCCGTAAAGCTCCTTGGCGACGTAGGCGCGGCCGAGGTTGTAGTGGGGGAAGTGGCGCGGCTCGTAACGGCGGGCCTCGATGGCGCGCTCGAGCCAGGGAATGGCTTCGTCGTACTGGCCCTGCTCGATGAGGTAAGCGCCGATGTCGTTGTAGGGATTGCCGAAGTCCGGGTCCACGGCGATCGCCTTTTTGCATTCGGCGATGGCGTCTTCGGACTGGCCGAGAAAGTGATAGGTCCAGCCGAGGAAGGTGTGAGCCTCTGCGGTGGGATGGAGCGACAGCGAAGCTTGATACAAGTCCACGGCGCGCTCGTAGTCGCCTTCCATCTGGGCCTGGTAGGCGTCCTGCAGAAGCTCCCAGGCGCGCGAGACCGTTTCCTGGCCGCTCATCTTATTCTTGGTAGCATGGTGGGCGGGGCCCGTCAAAAGAACGATGGCACAGGGATGTGCGCGAGACAACTGTACTTTGTGCCGGGTTTGCCGTGGTGCGCCCGGGCTGTGCAAAAGCAGAACACGATGACTCGGCGGAGCGGTGCGGGGGGCTTGGTGAGAAGAATGCGACTGGCGGTGGCGCTTGCGGCGGCGGCGTGCGCGCTGACGCTGGCCGCACCTTGGCGCGGCGAAGCGCAAAGCAAGGGCGGCGGCAAAGCGCCGGCAAAAACAGCGCCGGATGAAGCAGTGACGCGCGGCAAGGCCGTTTTCGACAAGGACTGCTCGGTGTGCCACTACGCGGGCAGCACGGCGCGAAAGATCGGGCCGGGGCTGAAGGGCCTGGGCAAACGCACGACGTATCCGGTGAGCGGCAAGAAGATTACGGACGAATCGTTGAAGGAATGGATCGAAAACGGCGACAACCAGATGCCGGGGTTCAAAGACACGCTGGAAGGAGAAGCGCTGAAGGACCTGATCCGCTACCTGAAGACGCTGTAAGACGGGGCCGTCCGGAAAAAATCCCTCTTCCGGCAAAACGTAAATTCGCCGGAAGAGGGAAGAGCGACTGCGACACCCCGGCTCCCGGTCAGCGCTTCCGGAGGGAGCGCCAAATCACGCCGGGTTGCGGAGCAAAGTGCCGCGCTACTTCAGTACGGCGTCCTTGAACGCCTTGGCGGCGCGCAGCCGGACAACCGTCTTGGCCTTGATCTTGATGGCTTCGCCGGTGGCCGGATTGCGGCCCATGCGCGCCTTGCGGTGTGCCTTCACGGCGCGGCCGATGTTCGGAATGACGAACTTGCCGGCGCCGCCCTTGCACTCCTTGACGGCCAGGTTAAAGAGCGCGTCAAAGAACATGGCCACGGTCTTCTTCGGCGTGCCGACCTTGTCGGCGATCGCCGCAATGATTTTGCTCTTGCTCAGTGGCTTGGACATCTAGTCTGCTTATCCTCCTCGGTGTTGGTTGAGAATGTCCCCTATGATTGCCGCGGCGGACCGCCCGATTTTTCTTTCGCTACGCCCGCGCCGCGCGCCGAAGGGCACTATAGCCAACGAAGGCGGGGAACGCAAGGAGAAACCGCAAAAAAGGCCGGAAAAACGAGGGTTTCGCGGGGTGGCGGGGCGGAGGCGGGCTTGTGTGCTATTCTCGGCGCTCGTCGCGCGACCCAGGAGGACTTCCATGAGCGGCAACTTGTGGCTGGAGATCGAGCAGCGCATGCGCGGGCAGTTGAACCTGGCGCGGCGGCCGGTGGCGGTGACGTTTCTCGAAGCGCCGCCGCAGGGCGTGGCGCGCTTCGACGGCACGGAGCCGTCCGGATGCAGTTTCTGGCGGCTGGCGGCGGAGGGGCGAACGTTCTACACCGTGCCGGAGAACCACTTCAACTGCGCGGTGGGAGCGTACACGCACAATATCCCGCTTTCGGCGGAGCGGCAAAGCGAAACCGAAGCGACGCTGAAGATGATGTTCGACCTGGGCTACGTGCGGCCGGAGGAAGTGCCGCAGATACCCCGGCTGGCAAAGGCACCGGCGGCGATTCTCTATGCGCCGCTCGGAGACACGCCGGCGACACCGAGCGTGGCGCTTTTTTCGTGCAAGCCGGCGGCGGCGATGCTGTTGAACGAAGCGGCGATGCGCGCGGGGAAATCGGCGGGAATGCCGCCGCTGGGGAGGCCGACGTGCATGGCGCTGCCGGCATCGATGGCGCACGGCGCGGTGATGAGCCTGGGCTGCATCGGCAACCGGGTCTATACCGGCCTGGCCGAGGATGAACTGTATCTCGTGATTCGGGGAACGGACCTGGCCGCGGTGAGCGAGGCGCTCGCCGTCATCCGGAGCGCCAACGCGGCACTCACCAGCTACGCGCGGGGACGGCGCGAGCAGTTATCCACGATTTAGACTCGCTGATCCAGCCTACGAATTGGCAAGCGATTCGTAAAAGAGGGCGATGGACTTGATTCCGCCGAAATAGTTGTCGAGAGACATGTGCTCGTCGGGGGCGTGGGCGTTTTCGTCGGGGAGGCCGAAGCCGATGAGCACGCACGGGATTTTGAAGCTCTCGTACATCTGCGTGACGAAGGGAATCGAGCCCCCTTCGCGTATGAACACGGCTTTCTTCCCGAAGCCCTGCTCGAGCGCGGCCTGCGCCTTCTGAAAAATCGGGGCGTGATAGGCCGCGACCCAGGGTTTGCCCAAGCTCAGCGTTTCGAACTTCACTTTCACCGTTTTGGGGGCGAGCTTGCGGATCCAAGCCTCGACACGGGCGGCGATTTTCGCCGGGTCCTGATTGGGAACAAGGCGCGTGGAGAACTTCGCCCAGGCCTTCGAGGGAATCACGGTCTTGGCGCCCTCGCCCTGGTAGCCTCCCCACATGCCGTTCAGCTCGAAGGTGGGGCGCGTCCAAAGCTGCTCGACGACGGAGAAGCCCTTTTCACCGCAATAGGCGGGAGCGCCCACGGCGCGCTTGAAGTCTTTCGCGCTCCAGGGCAGGGCCTTCAGGGCCTTGCGCTCGGAGGCGGAAATTTTTGCGACGCCCTGGTAGAAGCCCGGAACGGTGACGCGAAAACTCCTGTCGTGCATTTTCGCGAAGATTTCCGCGAGGATGGTGAGCGGATTGGGCACCGCGCCGCCGTACACGCCGGAATGAAGGTCGCGTTCGGGGCCGGTGATTTCGACCTGGTAGTAGTTGAGGCCGCGCAGGCCGTAAGTGATGGACGGGATGACCGGGCCCAGCATGGAGGTGTCCGAGACGACGAGCGCGTCGGCCTTGAGCTTGGCCTTGTTCTTCTGCACGTAGTCCCAGAGGCTGACGCTGCCGACCTCTTCTTCGCCTTCGATCAAGACTTTGATGTTGATGGGAAGACGGCCGTAGGCCTTGTGCAATGCGGCGAACGCGGCGAGGTGAATGTGGACCTGGCCCTTGTCGTCGGCGGTGCCGCGGCCAAAAAGCTTTGCGTCGCGGACGGCCGGCTCGAAGGCGGGAGAGGTCCAAAGCTCAAGCGGCTCGGGCGGCTGGACGTCATAATGGCCGTAGAAAAGAACGGTGGGCTTGCCCGGCGCTTCCAGGGATTCGGCATACACCAGGGGATGCAGCGCGGTGGGCACGACTTCCACGTGCTGGAAGCCGGCCTGACGGAGGTTGGCGGCGACCCAGCGGGCGGCGCGCTCGATATCAGGCTTGTGTTCGCTTTTCGCGCTGACACTGGGGATACGGAGCAATTCACAAAGCTCAGCGAGATGCTGCTCGCGCCTGGATTCAATCTGTTCGACAAGATTCATCGCGGCCTCAAAAAAGTCCGTCTTTCAAGTGTGACGATCAGGCGCGGAAGCAGAAGAGACCCGGCCCGGGCAAAGGAAAGACAGTCGATGTGACCCCCCTTGCCGCCCCTAGCATTCTATGATTGGCGCACTTCCGCATTCAAGTTGTGTGAAGCGAGGTTTGTGCTTCAGGAACAGATACTCGTCCGGGTAATTGACCCCAAGTCATCACGCCGCGAAAATATTTCCATGAGCACAACTACTTACACAGCGCCGCGGCGCAGCCCGCGCGTTTTCCGGAGGTTGCGCGTGGAAGCCGCAGGGCGCAGCCACGACGGAAGGAAATTCCGCGAAGTGTGCGAGACGGTGGTGGTGAACGCGCACGGCGGCCTGCTGTACCTGAAGCACGAGGTCAACAACGGGGAGATGCTGGTGCTGGCCAACCCGGAAACACAGGACGAGCAGGAGTGCCGCGTGGTTTACATCGGCGAGCCCGCAGAAAAGGGCCTGCGAGTGGGCGTGGAATTCCTGACTCCGGCGCCGCATTTCTGGGGAATTGACTTCGCCTCCGCTCCGCCGGACACGCAGGTCCACTAATCCCAAGAACCGCGTGCAGGGGCGGTTCCTGCGACGAACCCGCAGCCGTCTTCAGCGCCGGGCATCTTTCTGAAGCTCTTCGACCAAAGACCGAAGAATGTCGCGTGCGGCGGGCTCCAGCAGAATGTCGTGCTGCAGGCCGGGCGCGAGGGTAACCGCGACGTCGACGCCGCGGCCGCGCAGGGCCTGCACATAGCCCCGCCCGAACTGACCGAGCGCAGGGCGAGAGCCAAGAAACCGACTGCGGAGATTGGGAGCCCCCTGCGATGACGGCGCACGGTCAGCGCCACTGGCCAACGACGATGAACGGGGCCCAGTAATAAGGATGGGGCTTCGATTTGCGCAGCTCCTCGCGGGTGCGGCTGAGGGCTTCGGCGACGGAGTCGCCGGCAGCGAGGCGGCGGTAGAAGCCCTGCATAAAGACGGGGCCGGTGGCGCTGTCGAGCTTCCAGAGCGTTCCGAGGACGGTCTTGACGCCGGCGTTTTCGAAGCCGTAGGCGAGGCCGGTGACGCCGAGGCCGTCGAATTCGCCGGGCGCCCCGGGAACACCTTGACCGAGAGCGCCGGACTTATAGGCGGTTTCGCAGCCGCTGAGCACGGCGAGAGAGACTCCGGCGCGGCCGAGGCCGAGCTTTTCGCGCAATTCGTCCTGGGGAACCTTGCCGTCGGCGAAAAGCAGATAGGACTCCTGGGGAAGGGAGCCGGCGCTGCCGTGGGTAGCGATGTGGAGAATGCGCTGCGCGCCGGGGGTCTGGGCCTTCATGCGCTGGAGGAGGGTGCTGACGCCGCCGGCGGTGGCCTGGTCGTGCTGGCGAATCTCGAACGGGGCGGCGGCGCCTTTCCAGATTTCAGCCATGGCGCCGACTTCGGCGTCGGCTTCGGGGAGAGGCTCTTCCTTGCTGGGATTGGCGATGGCGACGACGGCGGCCTTGTCGTACTTGGCCCCGGGAGCGTAGCCGGAAGCGATTCCCTTGCGGGTGAGATAGACGATGTTGTAGCGGTCGTTCAGATAGACGCGCTGGCCGCCGGAGCCGGGAGCGAGAAGGATGTGAAAGGGAACGTAGCGGAGCGGGCCGGTGGCGGAGAGGAGCACGGTCTTGACGCCTTCGAGGCGCAGCTCCGCGGAGGCGAAGAGCCAGTCGTAGAGCTCGGCAGCGACGTGGGCCGGAGTGCCGGGCTCGGCGCTGGCGGCGGGATCGAAGCTGGAGCCGGGGTCGGAAGCGGCCTTCCACAGCGCGGTTAAGTCGGATTCGAATTTTTTGGCGTCGACCTCGGCGGTGAAGGACCAGACCGAGACTTCGTCCTGGTGATTGCGGGCGACGAAGATGATAAGGCGGTCGGCGGTGAGGACCGGCTCGACGAGGGCTTCGTCTTCGCGCAGGGCCTTGACGAAGGCGTCGGGATTTTCCGGGTCGAGCTCGAGATCGCTGGCGAGAGCGGGGAACTGCTCGCGAATGAGCTGGGCTTCCTTGTCAACCTGGGTGCGCTTCTGAGTGAGTTCGTCTTCGATGGTCTTGATGACGCCGTCGCGGGGAGGCTCGTGCTTGTTCTCCTCGTCGAGACGGCGCTCCAGCTCTTTTTCCTGGCGAATGAGGTTGCGATAGGCGGTTACGGCCAAGCCCTGCTGGCCGGAGTCAGCCGAGAGCTTGATGCCCGGCGAGGCGGTCTGCATTTCATAGCGGCGCAGGCGGTCGAGAGTGTCGCGAGCGCGGGCGGTGGCTTCCTGAGCCTCCTTGCGGGCGGCGGCGGCATCGTCCTGGAAACCCTTGCGCGCGGCGTTGGCGGCGGCCTTTTCGCGTTCGACGCTGCGGTCCTGATAAACCTTGAGAAGAACGAGGAAGGGCCGCTGCTTGTCGGCCTGGTAGCGGCTGGCGCTGCCGGCGCCACCGGAGCCCATGACGGCGTACTGGGTGGCCTGCTTTTCGAGAAAGACCAAGCTGGCTTCGAGGTCGCGGACGGCGCAATCGTAGTCGGCGCCGTGGGCGCAGAGAGCGCCGCGGTTGTAGAGGCCTTCCCACTGATACTCGAGGAGGCGCAGCTTGTTGGCGCCGGCGATGGTGGCGTCGAGGGGATTGGGCTCTCCGGCGGGCGGGGGATTGGGCTGGACTTTCACGAGAGCTTCGAGGCCGGGGCGATCGGCAAGGAGGAGCAGGCGGCGGCCCTGGCCGAACTGGACGCGGAGAATGGTGCGCGGGATGTTGTTCTTGCGGGCGAGGGCTTCGGATTCGTTGAGGTAGCGGGTGGCATCGTCGGTGACGCGCGCGGCGGCGGAAAGGACGTCAATCTTGCGAGCTTCCTCGAGGAGATGAACGGCCCAGGCGCCCCGAAGCTCGGCGGCAAGGTAGGGAATCTGCTGCATGGCGTCGGCGAGTTCCATGGACTTCTTGGCGGCGACATCGGCTTCCTGGAACTGCCCGAGGCGAAGAAGAACCAGCGACAGATTGCCCCAGGCGAGAGTGAGCATGTAAGGATTGTCCTGGGACAAGCCGATCATTTCCTCGCAGGTCCGCTTGGCGTCTTCGAGCTCGCGCTGGTCATGCTGGATACCCTCGATTTCGAGGAGCACGGCAAGGCGGCCGGCGGAATTGGCGGTTTGTTTCCAGATTTCGTCGGCGCGCCGGAAGGCCGCGATGGCGTCCTGATTCTCCTCGATGGAACGAGCGATGCGACCCTCGAGCACCCACGCCTCGGCCTGCACGGCCAGCGCTTTTTCGCCGGTGGCGCGGGCGGCCTGGAGATCGGCGCGGGCGCCATCGAGATCGCCCTCCCAGGCACGCAAGTAGCCGGAAGAGAGCAAGACCTCCGCGGCCCAGTAGGTCATTTTTTTCTCGCGGAAGTAGGCGAGGGCGGTTTCGTAAGACTGGCGAGCGACGGCGTGGTCTTCAAGATTGGCGGCGATCATTCCGAGGCGCCAGTTGTAATAGGCGACGCGAAACTCGTCCTTGTGGGCCTGAGAGTCGCGGATGGCGGACTGGAATTCGGCGCGGGCCTTGGCTTCATCGCCGGTTCTTTCGTAGTAGGCGGCGCGGGCTTCGTGGGCGCCGGCGATGACTTCCGGTTCGCCGCTGGCGGAGGCAGCATCGAACGCTTCGTTGGCGGCGGCAATCGCCCTGGGGAGGCCGCCGGGACTATACAAGTAGAGAAACGCGAGGCTGGTGAGGGAGCGAGCAAGCGGCGCACCGCCGGCGGCGCGCTGGTGGGCGATGACCTGGAGGAGCGTGGCCTGGGCTTCGGTGGATTTTCCGGACTGGCGATAGACGTCGGCGAGAGCCGCGAGTTGCTCGTCCTGGGCGTCGCGCTTGCCGACTTTGGAGTAGAGATCGGCGGCCTTGTTGTAGTTCTCCGCGGCTTTATCAAGCTGCCGGGCCTTGGCAAACATCGCGGCGGTCGCGGAGTAAACGCGCGCCAGGTCCTCGGGATTTTTCGCGGGGTCGAGGCGGGCGATGGCGGCGGCAAAGAGCTTTTCGGATTCGGCGTAGCGGCCAAGGCGGGAGAGGAGTTCAGCTTCGAAGCGATCCAAGGTGACGGCGGAGAGGGGAAGCTGATGAGCCTCGGCGAGGCGGCGGCCCTCGGCGAAAGTCGCAAAGGCTTTGTCGTAGCGGTCGAGATAACCGGAGAGAACAGCGATGTTCTGCAGGAGACTGCAGACATCCACGGTCTCGTCCTGGGCGCGGAAGTAGGGAAGAATCTGCTCGAAAATGGCGGACGCTTCGTCGTATTCGCCGATGTTCCAGCGCTGGAGAGCAAGCTTCCAGGAAATTTCAGTGAAGCGGCCGGTGAGGGCGTACTTGCTGGCCAAGTCCGCCGCTTCGGCGAGACGGGAGATAGCCAGCTTGTAGTCGCGGCGGACGGCCGCGATATCGCCCAGACCGGCTACCGCCTGCGCTTCGAGATCGTGGCCCGACGAATCCGTGCGATGCGACGCCGCTTCGCGGACCTGGAGGTAGAGCTCCGCGGCGCGGTCGAGCTTGCCGGCGCGCTGGTTTGCGTGGGCGTCCTGGAGAAGCACCAGGGACATCCAAGCGATGCGGACGCCGGAGTGGGCGTGTCCGGCGAAGAGTTTCAGCGCCTCGTCGAAGGAAGCGATGGCCGCGGGATCGTCGGGAACGCGGGTTTGCATGCGGCCGAGTTCGTAGAGGCATTGCGATTTCCAGTAGGTGCGGGTGAGGTCGTCGCGGGTGTTCTGCGGCGTGTCGTAGGAGTCGTCGTCAGGAAGCGTGTCCGCGAGGGCGGCGGTTTCCCGGAGCCTGGCGATACCGTCCGAGAGCTTTCCCCTGGCAAGCAAAATGGCTTCACTGAGCTGGGCAGCAACGCGAAAAGCGGGGGTGGAAGTTGCCGCGGCGGCGGCGCGCATCAGCCGGCCGTAGGCCTGAAGGCCGGAGGCGTTGCCGGCGTAAGCCTCCTTCTCCGAAGCATCGGCCCAGAGGAACAAGGAGCCGGCAACAAGCTGGGTG
>DASPOW010000052.1:0-2945 GCA_035625855.1 Candidatus Methylomirabilota bacterium
GAGGGATGTCGCCGGGCGCATACGCCGTCGCCGAGGAAGACGTGCGCTCGATGTTGTCGCTGTTCGCGCAACTCGGCCGGGCGAGAAGCGAAGGGGAAGGCAAGCTGGACCCGGTGACGTTTCAGTCGCGCCTGTCGGCGATGCCGCTCGGCGCGCAGTTCACTTTGCAGCAGGCCCTCGCGGGCCTTGCGGCGCAGGCCCCCACGGAGAAGCCGGACAAACCGATGCTCCTGCGGCTGGCGGAGCATGTGGCTATCCGGTTCGCGCTGGACAGCTACGAGCGCGGCGAACTGCGGGTGAACGCGGTGAAGCAACTGCTCGACCGCATGAACCAGGAGATCGAAGGCCTTAGGAAGATTCTCCAGCAGCACGAAGAGACGATGGCCAGCGCGGGCCTTTCCGTGCAGTCATTCACGCAACTGCTGGACCAGGAGTTCTGGGCGCAAGTTCCGGAAGAGAACAAGAAAGAGGTTTTGACTTCCGACGAAGCCTGGTGCGTGCCGCCGAGAAACATCCGCGGGTTTCTGGAAGAGATGCTGCGCCGCGGCGAACTGAAGGCGGTCAACGAGGTGCTGCTGAAATACTGCTCCTGCATTGCGCTGGAGGATCCCGAAGCCCGGCGCACGACGGCTATCGGCCTGGCAGATTTGGCGGAGTTTTATTCGAGCGGCGACGGCAGCGTATTGATGGAAGCGATCCGCCGGCTGGGAATCCAGTTGGGCGTTGAGCGCGAGCCGGAGCTGCAGACGCTGGTGAGCGCGGCGTTCGTCCGGCTGAGCCAGGAGGCTGCTTCGAAGCGATCCTACGCGGCGATGTACCAGGCGCTCTCTTCGCTGGACAGCGTGGAGGCGCAGCGCCCGGGCTCGACGCAAAGCCTGCGGCCGCGCATCGGCGCGGAGGACCGCATGCCGGAATTCATCGAAGAGGCCATGCGCACGGGAGAGATCTCCGACGGGATGGTGGAGATTCTCAAGCTGATGCCGCGCGCGACGCTGCGCTACATCACGCACCGTTTCGGGCACTGCGGGTTCCGCGAGGACTGCACGCTGCTCGCGGACATCGTGCAGCATCTCGGCGAGCAGAGCGTGCAGAGCCTTGCCGAAACTCTGGCGACCGCGCCGGCCAGCGAGGCCGTGGAGACCATCGGCTTGCTCACTCTGCTCATGCCGGAGGCGGTCGAGAAGTCCCTTCCGGTGCGGCTGGAGCAATGGCCGCGCACGGCGCACGACCGGGCGGTGCGGCAACTCTCTGCGGCGTCGAACGAACGGCGCGCGGCAATGCTCGCCGCGATGCTGGACAAGCTCGATGTTTTGATCCAGCCCCTGGCCATCGACGAGATGGGCATGACCGGGCACGCCGACTGCATTCCGAAGCTGCTCAGCATCGTGGAGAACGAGCGCAAGTCCGGCTACCTGCGGCTGAAGGCCGTCGAGGCGCTGGGCCGGTTGCGCGCAACGAACGCCAGCGTCCTGCTGCAGCAGATCCTGGACGCGCGGCAGGTGTGGCGCTGGAGCCAGCCGAGCGAGCTGCGCATCGCCGCCCTGCAGGCGCTGATGCGCATCGACGCCACGATGGCCATGGGGCGGCTGGAAACGAGCGGGCTCGACCGCAAGGAGCTGCTGTTTGAGCCGAGCGATCCGGAGCCCGGATCTTCCGTGATTCGCCAGAGGCGCTACGCGCGACTGAAACTTTCGCGCTCGATTACGGCCACCACGATGCACGGCCGGGAGACGTTCAAGCTGGTCATCCCGGAGCTGAACCTGGGAGGCGGCCTGGGCACGAGCGACCGCCATTTGGCTCCCGGCACGCTGCTTTCCCTGAAAATCGCCGGAGGCGTCCGCACCATCAAGGCGCAGGCGCTCGTGCGCGGCGCTCGTCCGCAGGCGATGGCATTCGAGTTCGTGGACATGGACCTCGACAACCGGCAGAAGCTGCGCAAGGTGCTGATGGAATCCGGCGTCCCGCTGGGCGTTTCCACGGTGGGCAACCGCACGCACCGGCGCGGGCGGGTCGCTCTCGTCAAGTCGTAATCTTCCTCGCGCAGATTTTCCGGCGCGCCGCCACCCTGTTCGTTCGTACAGGTGCGCTTCGGGCGAGTTCAGCTTACGCGGCAGACACAGACCGAAATGCCAGGATTGCCGCGGCCGCCGCCCCGGCCTAACGTACTGTTGAGGCCGTCCCCCTCGGGCAGTGGAGCAGGCACGAACATGAAGTCGGATCCCAGGATGGCTGCGGGGCGGGCATTCGTCCGCAGCCTCAACATTCTGCTCAAATTTGCGCGCCTTTATGGTTACGACCATTCGCGGACCGGCGAACAGCTCGCCACGGCGTGGGAGGAGCTGCGCACGGCGCTGAGCGGGGCCGGCGACGCAGGCGTGGTCCTGGGCGCCTCGGGTTCACAGCTCCTTCTGGACGGCGTGCCGCTCGAAGGCAATCCCGCCGAGAAGCAGTTCGCGCAGTTGCTGGCCGGCGCCGGGCTGGCGAGCGTGCAGTTCTTTCCCTCGGTCACCGGCGAGGAGCTGGCGCGCTTCGTGCGCGCGTTTCCGACGGGAAAAGCCAAGCCCTCCGAGCTCGCCGAGCAGTTGCGGGAAGCTCTGGCCGGAGTTCATGGAATTCGCACCAACGAGATTTGCTTTGTAGCGACCGACGCGCGCCATCGCAACGCCGGAGTGGCCGCGCAACTGGCCGCCGCCGCGCTGGGCGGCGAGGAAGACAAGATCGGCGAGTGGCTCAACGATCCCCAGAAGCTGCTGGAGCTGATTGCGGCGGCACAGGGCCGGAGGGGCGACGGCGGCGGGGCGCCGGGCGAAGGTAACAGCGAAGGGGACGCCGAGGGCAGCGGAGAAGGTCCGGGAACCGGCGCGGGGTCTGTCGGAGTGGCAGGCGGCAACGCGGAATCCGGTGCAATAGGCGCTGGGAGCGGCGCCGGTCCGGGCGCGGAAGGG
>DASPOW010000053.1:0-9597 GCA_035625855.1 Candidatus Methylomirabilota bacterium
GAACGAAGCGGCTTTGTGGGCCGCGCGGCAAAACCGCAAGTTCGTCGCCATGGCCGACTTCGAGATGTCCAAGGACAAGGTCCTGATGGGCGTCGAGCGCAAGTCCATGATCCTCTCCGAGGAGGAGAAGAAGAACACCGCCTATCACGAAGCGGGCCACGCGCTCGTCGCCGCCATGACCCCTGGCGCGGACCCGGTCCACAAGGTCACCATCATTCCGCGCGGCATGGCCCTCGGCCTCACCATGCAGTTGCCCATCGACGACAAGCACACCTACACGCGCGAGCACCTCGAAGGCATGCTCGCCGTCCTCATGGGCGGTCGCTCCGCGGAAGAGATTTTCCTCGGCCATATCACGACCGGCGCAGGCAACGACATCGAGCGCGCCACGGATATTGCCCGCAACATGGTCTGCGAATGGGGCATGAGCGCCCTCGGCCCGCTGGCCTTTGGCAAGAAAGAGGAGGCCATCTTCCTGGGCCGCGAGATTGCCCAGCACCGCGACTTTTCCGAAGACACCGCGATTCAGATTGACAAGGAAGTGAAGCGCATCGTCAACGCCGCTTACGAAACCGCGCAAGGCATCCTGACCAGGAACCGCGACACCCTCGAGCGCATCGCCCACGCCCTGCTCGACCGCGAGGTGCTCGACGCGACCGAAGTGAAGCTCATCATTGACGGCAAGCCGCTGCCCGAAAAGCCCAGGACTCCTCCGGCGGCGCCCACCGCTCCCGCCACCGACCCCAAGGTCGTGCGTCCCGAGTTGCGCCCGGCTCCCGGCTTTACCCGTGGAGAAAACCCCGCGAAAGCTTGACGCCGCCGCGCAAGAAAAGTTCACAGGGCGCTCGCCTCGCGGGCGCCCTTTTTCTTTGGCCAAAGTGTAGAATACAGGCGTGACGCAAAGCCGCGACAAGCCGGTCCAGGTCGTTTGTCCTTGCTGCCAGGCAAAACTGACTATCGACGTTCAGCTCAGCGTCGTGCTTTCCCACGAAGCGCCCCCCAAGAAAGGGCCGGAGGTGGACCTGGGCGACACGGCGAAAGTCCTCGGAGAGCAGCAGCGCCAGCGCGAAGACAAATTCGCCGATTCCTGGTTCCAGGAAACCAACAAGGAAGACATCCTCGCAAAGAAGTTTGAAGAGGCCATGAAAAAGGCCAAAGACGCGCCGGTCGAAAAGCCCATCCGCGATTTCGATTTGGATTAGGCGCGGCCGTTCTCCTCTGCTAACGTTCCAGCCCTTCGGATGACCAGGCGCAAAAGATTCCGTCTCAAGCTGCGTTGCGGAGCGCTGCTCCTCGGAGAGCGCACCCTGATCATGGGCGTGCTCAATGTCACGCCGGACAGCTTCTCCGACGGCGGCCGCTATTTCGCCCCGGAAGAAGCCATCGAGCGCGCCCTCGAGATCGAGCAACAAGGCGCGGACCTGCTCGACGTGGGCGGCGAGTCCACGCGGCCGGGCTCCGGCGGAACGCCGGCCGAGGAAGAGCTGCGGCGCGTTTTGCCGGTGCTCGAAGGGCTGCGTGGTCGCCTCAAAATCCCCATTTCCATTGACACCAAGAAGGCGGAGGTCGCCGAGGCGGCCGTCGCCGCGGGCGCGCAGATCATCAACGACATCTCCGGCCTCAGGAATGACCCTCGCATCGCGGAGGTTGCCGCGCGAACCCGTGTGCCGCTCATCCTGATGCATATGCGCGGCGAGCCGCGCACCATGCAGCGGTTGCCCTTCGCGCGCGACGCCCGGCGCGACGTCGCCGCGGGGCTGCGAGCCGCCGTCGAAAAGGCCCTGCGAGCCGGAGTGGCCAGGGCGCAGATCGTTGTGGATCCGGGGATCGGCTTCGGCAAGAGCTTTCGACAGAACTACGAGCTGCTGGCCCATCTGCCGGAGCTCGCCAGGCTCGGCTGTCCGCTGCTTGTCGGCACGTCACGCAAGACGTTTCTGGGCGCGACCCTGGCGCGCGGCGGAGCTTACGCCCCGCCGGACGAGCGCATCTGGGGCACGGCGGCCACCGTGACTGCGAGCATCCTCGGTGGCGCGCACATCGTCCGGGTGCACGAGGTCGCCGAAATGGTCGAGCTTGTGCGCGTCGCCGATTGCGTTCTCAACCCAAAACTGGCTCCGCCCGACAAGCGCCTCTGAGTTTTTGCCGGGCAGCGCTCGCCGCGGTCTTTCTTTCTCGAGAACCCTGAGACATGCGTGGGCTATAATTCGCAAGTCCGAAACAACGCTTTTCAGGAAATCCACTGACCGGAGTAAAGCGCATGCGACGTGCCGCGACCTTGCTTCTCCCCCTTGCCTGCTGCGCTCTTGCGGCAAGCCTGCGAGCACAGATCCCTCAACCGAAGACCACTCCCCTCGCGCCGCCTCCGGCTGCGGGCTGCTCCGCCGCGGAAGCCTCCTGTGAGGAGGCAGCGGCCAAAATCCTGCCCATCGTCATGGGCCCGTCACCCATGGAAAGCAATCTGCGCCGCCTCACCGACGAGGTTGGAGGCCGCGTTACGGGTTCGCCGCAAATGAAGAAGGCGATCGAATGGGCGGTCGCTGCTTTTCGCGCGGCGGGCATTGACGTGCACACGGAAAAATACACTCTGCCGGTGTCCTGGGGCGAAGGCGATACCCGCCTGGAAGTCCTGAGTGCGTCTCCGTTCCCGGTGCGCCTCGTTTCGACCGGCTGGTCTCCGCCGACGCCCGCGGGCGGAGTCGAGGCCCGCGTTCTCTACCTCGGCGACGGAACCGACGCCGACTTCGCGCGCGCGGGCTCCATCAAAGGCGCGTTGCTGCTCCTCCGCAGCGACATCGGAACCCGCTGGGAAGACCTTTTCACGGAATACTTCCGCCCGCCTGCGATTATCGCCAAAGCGGTGGAGGGTGGCGCCGCAGGCATTCTCTGGATGGGCGCGCGCGAACGCCTGCTGCTCTACCGGCACACGAATTCCTTGGATGGCCTGCTCGACAAGATTCCGCAGGCCGTTGTCGCTCGTGAAGACGCCATGCGCCTGGCGCGCCTCGCGGCGGCCGGCAATCTGCGCGTGCGCTTCAACATGCCCAACAAAGTCGGCGGGCCCATCGAGCAGGAAAACGTCATCGGCGAGATTCGCGGGCGCGAGAAACCGGACGAAGCCGTCATCATCAGCGCCCACTTGGATTCCTGGGAACTGGGTACCGGCGCGCTCGACGACGGGTGCAACGCTGCGCTGGTCATCGAAGCGGCCCGGGCCATCAAGGCGACCGGACTGGTTCCGCGCCGCACCATCCGCTTCATTCTTTTCAGCGGCGAAGAACAGGGCGCGGTCGGCTCGCGCGAATATGTCAAAGCGCACCGCGCGGAGATGGACAGGATTCGCGCCATGGTCGCCTACGACGCGGGCATCGGCCGCGTCACCGGCTACTCGCTCGGCGGCCGCCGCGACATCGAAGCCGGGGTGCGCGAAATCCTGCGCCCGCTCGATTCCTGGGGCGCCACGGAGCACACCTACGATGCCTCCTTCGGCACCGACAATTTTGACTTTCTGCTTGAAGGCGTGCCCACGCTCGTCGCCAACCAGGAAATCGCCAACTACCTCCCCAACTACCACGCGGCTTCGGACACCTTCGACAAGGTGGACATCCGCGAACTCAAGATCAACACGGCGCTCGCGGCCGTGACGATGTGGGGGCTCGCCGACCGCGCCGAGCCGCTGGGAAAACGCCTTTCGCGCGCCGAGCTCGAGGCCCTCATGAAGGAAACAGGCCTCGACCAGCAGCTTAAACTGTTTGGTTACTGGGAAGCCTGGCAGAACGGCTCCCGCGGCCGCCGGCCATAGTCAATCCTAACGCGCTGGCAAAGTGCAAGGCGCCAGCTCGTGCGGGTAGATGATTTTCGCACCCTTAAAGCGTTCGCCTCTCTCATCTGAGAACTGAAGCTCCCACTCGCGCCATTTGTCGCTCGCGTCTGGCATCTCGAGCTCGATTCTCCAGGTTTGAATAACGCTGTTGTCCGCTGCCCTCAGAGAGGAGCTAAAACTGGCCATCTCGTGTGCCGACAATTGTTGGGAGAGAGTCCTCCGCGGTGGCCCCTCGACGGCTAGGCCCCCGCTGGCCCTCACCAGAGCGGCTGCGTCCTTGGGAGCATTGAGTTCCTCCGGAGTTGGACGGTAGCCATAAGGCGTCGGGAAAAAGACGTGATGAAGGCGCGTCCCGGATGAGACCAGCGCTCGTTTCGCGTCGCGCAAGCTGGCCTTGCTTGCATTGTCGGCTGCGTCGCTGATCAGGTAGATGGAATCCGCGGAGTCCGCGCGTCCTAGCATGCGCAACGCCGCAAGGACGGAATCGAATACGGCGCTGTACCCCTTCGTAAAGGGTTTGCCCCTTGCAAGGTCCTTTTCCATTTCTTCCAGCCGTTTCTCAACGCCCTTCACCCCTGCGTCGAAACCGATTTGCTCGACCGGACCCTTCGCAAAAATGAGCATGGCAAACGAGGCGTCCGGCAAATGCACCTCGATCAGGTTTCGCGCGACAAACAGGGCCAGACCCCACGAATCCGCCATGCTGCCGCTGGCATCCAGAAGAATCACGATTCGCCGAGGCCGGCCATCGGGAACCATGGAGGCGATGCCCACGGGCTTCCCATGCATCTTTGCCCGGAAATCACTCGGTGCCAGGTTGGGGATTGGCCTCCCCTTCGAATCAACCACGACGAGAGGGAGCTTCAGATTCCGGCAGGGCTCCTCCTGAGAGCGAGCAGGAGTAGGCCGAAACAGTAGAAGAAGGAACAACGCAGTCAGGATTCTCTTCGGCGGCATAGGTACGGATTAATAACACAAGGAAGTGCGCCCGGCAAATCTACTCTCGAACGCCTGGCTGTGGGAACTGCTCCTCAGGGCAGCAATCGTTCAGGCAACACCCTTGTTTGCGTTCGGGCCGACCCACAACATCCCGATATACTCAATGAGATGAGTGGGGCAAAGGCAGGAGCGCGCGTCCTGGGGCTCGACTACGGCCGGGCACGAATCGGAATGGCCGTCGCCGATTCCCAGACCCGTATGGCGCGGCCCCTCGCGACGCTTGTCCGCAAAAACCGCAACGAAGATATGCGCGCGCTCCGCGATGTCGTGCGCGACCACGCCATCCACCGAATCGTCATCGGGCTGCCGCTGAGGCTTGACGGCTCGAAAGGCGAAATGGCGGCCGAGGTCGAACGCTTCGGCGAGCGCCTCCGTAAACAAACCGGCCTCCCCGTGGAATTCGTGGACGAGCGCCTGACGAGTTGGGAGGCGGAAAGCATCTTACGCAGCAAGGGGACGCGGCGCCGCGGGACGCAGCAAGAACGGTTTCGCGGTTCGCGCCGTGGCGCGAGGCAGCCCCGGAAAGAGCAAGCGGCCGGGCGCGTGGACGCGCTTGCCGCGGCCGTGATTCTGCGCGAATACCTCGCGCAGTCGGCGCCCGAAGGAGCAGGCGGCTAAATGAAGTTTTTCCTGGCATTGCTTCTGGTGATCCTGATTGTGGTGGCCGCCGCCGGCGCCTGGCTGTGGGTCTCTCTCCTGCAGCCGTACAAAGACTTTCCCGCCGAAGGGGTCTTCGTCACCGTGCCGCGCGGCGCCTCCTGCCGCACTGTGGCCGGCATCCTTGAGAAAGACGGCGTGGTGCGGAGCGCGCTGGCATTCAAGCTCTACTGCCGGCGCCATCCAAAGCGCGGCTTGCAGGCGGGCGAGTATTTCTTCGACCGCGAGCTGACCGGGCGCGACGTCTTCTGGCTCCTGGCCAACGGAAAAATCTACGAAAAGCAGTTCACCGTGCGTGAGGGCGAAACCATGTTCGACATCGCCCGCGAACTCGAAGCCGCCAATTTCATGTCCGCCGCCGACTTTCTCAAGGCGGCCGCTGATCCCGCGCCGGTTCTCTCCATCGCTCCCCAGGCCGCGTCCCTGGAGGGCTTCCTCTATCCCGCCACGTATCATTTCCCGCGACACCCCGCTCCGGCGGACGTGATCGCCTCCATGACGGGGCGCTTCAAGGAAATCTGGGCGCGCATTGCGCCGTCGGCTGTCGCGGGCCCCGACGACGATGACGAACCCGGCAGCCACTCGGGGCTTTCGCTCGTCACGCTCGCTTCGCTCGTGGAGCGCGAAACCCCGCTGCCGGACGAACGGCGCCTGGTCGCCGGGGTCTTCGAGAACCGCCTGCGCCGCCGCATGCTGCTGCAATGCGACCCCACGGTCATCTACGCGCTGGAGCGCGAGGGCAAATACCGCGGCAGCCTGACCCTCTCGGACTTGCGCGTCGATTCGCCGTACAATACCTACCGGCATCAGGGCCTGCCGCCGGGACCCATCGGCAATCCCGGGGAGGTTTCGCTGCGGGCTGCGGTCGCCCCGGCGGTAACCGACTATCTGTACTTTGTCGCGAACGCGCGGGGCGGACATTTCTTCAGCGCGACCCTGGCCGAGCATAACCGCAACGTGCAGCGCTATCGCCGGTTGCTGGCGGGCCTGCCGGCGGACCCGGAGCCGGCGCCTCCGGCCGCGCCGAAAAGGCACCCGCGCCGGAAGACAAAGGCAAAAAACGCTTCGCTCGAAAGCGCGCGATGAACAAGGACCTGAAAAGCAAGAAAGAGATGATTCTGGAAACGGCGCGCGAGATCGGCACTTCGCGCTTCACGCCGGCCGAAATCGAGCAACTGCGGCGCAAGCTCATCGCCGAGCACGGCGCCGCCGCGAAAACGGGCGCCGAGTACATCGCCGAAGTGCTCAAAGGAGCAGGCTGGAAAGTCGTGCTCTCCCTGCAGGAAGAAGCGGAAGAGCAGTTTGAAGAGGAGTTCGAAGAGCTCCTGCACTTCCGGACGCTGGACGACGCCGAGGTTTGCCTGACGCGCCTCGACGAGCTGATGCGCCGCTTCCAGGCGCACTCCGAGCCCGCGGCCGTCGAGCGGGTCCTGGAAATCGCGCGGCTGGGCAAGCGCCGGGCGGAGATGATTTCGCGCAACGCCAAGGTCGCTCCAGAGAAGCGCGCCGAGAAACTGGAGATCGCCAACTGGTTCCGAATCTGGCTGGAAACCCCGAACGCCTTTTTCGACTGGCTCGACGTCCGCAAGAAGTCCCCGGAGTTCGCACAGCATTTCGGCCGCTCGGACGAAGCGCTCGAGGCGTAGGCCGGGATGGCGGCTCTGCGCTCGGTCCTGGAAGTCGGGCCGCTGGGTCTCGGCGGCGAAGTCAAGGCAACGAGCCTGGAGCTTCTCGATCTCGCCAGCGCCGAGCCCCTTTCGGGCCCAGCCGCCGCGGGAATCTGGACGGCGCTGTTCCCCTCCCTGGCTGGGGGTGAATTCCTGGTCTTTGATTTTTTCAGCCACCTGCAGCGCGTGCGCGAGTTCTGCCTGACGAAGAAAATATCGTTTCGCGAAGATGCCGCGCGCTGCCTGGTGATACCGCAGCCGCTTCGCGAACAGGCGGTACCGCTCCTCGAGCGTTTCATGGAGGAAACCTTCGGTGCGCGGGCCGGGGCGGCAGCGCGCACGAGCGACGCCGCGCTGGAAGAGGAATTGTCCCGGCGCGGACTCGACGCGTATCAGGCGGCCTACAAGCGGTACACTTTCTGCGCGGTGTGCGAACTGGGCAAGGGCTGGGTGACGCTGCTGAGCGAAACGCTGTGGACCACGGAAATTGTCCGCCGTTTGCGCAAACCGGCGGAGCAACTGCAGGTCGAGGTTCGGCGCATCTCATAATGGTGGGCCCGTTGGCTCTTGGATTGCCTGATTTAGGGGTGGAGGAGTCGCGACGAGCGTGAAACGTGCTCTGAGCTGCATCTTTGTGGCGACAGTGACCGCCTTTTCCGGCGGCTGCGCTCCGGTGAGGACAACCACCCGGGTCGAACCATCGGCGCGGCCCGTCGCCAAAGAGGCCTCGCGCGCGCAATTGCTCGACGCCTACAACAGCACCGCGCGCGGCGTGAACACGATCAACGCCACCGTGCAACTGAAGCCCACCGCGGGGTCGCGTTACAGCGGGGTCATCGAGGAGTACCACGACGCCAAGGCGTTTCTGCTGGTGCAGCGCCCCGCCGACATTCGCATGATCGGCCAGGCCCCGGTCGTCGGCAAAACCATTTTCGATATGGTCAGCGACGGGGAAACCTTTCGCGTTTCTATTCCCACGAAAAACAAGTTCCTCGTGGGGTCCGTCGCTGCGGAAACGGCAAGCAAGAAACCCATCGAGAATCTCCGCCCCCAGCACCTGCTCGATCCTCTGCTGTGGACCGAGATCGGCCCCCAGGAGCCGGTGCTCTTTGAGGAATTCAACGACGAGCGCGGGCGTTACTACGTGCTGACGGTACTGCGTGGAACGGAGACTCCGGCGATCGCGCGAAAAATCTGGTTCAACCGCGCGGACTTGCAGGTTTCGCGCCTGACCACCTACGGCCGGGACGGCCTGCTCCTGTCCGACGTGCAATACTCCGACTGGCGGCCCTTTGCGACGACCGCGAGGCCGGCCGGAGGCGGATCCGAAACGCCGCTGCTCTTCCCGCGAAAAATCCGCATCGAGCGACCCCACGACGACTATACACTCGAGCTGGACGTCACCGCGGTCACGCTGAACAACACCATTCCCGCGGATCGCTTCAAGCTGGAGCAGCCCGCGGGATCGGAACTGGTTCACGTGGGCGAGAAGGGGTCGGGCCTCTAGCCCATGATGGGCGAATTCATCCTGCGGAACCTCGCGCACCGCCCGCTGAGGACGCTGATCGCGGTCCTGGCCGTAGCGGTCGAAGTGGCGCTGGTGGTGCTGATCGTCGGCCTGAGCTCCGGCCTGCTGACGGAAACCGCCAAGCGTATCGAGGGAATCGGCGCGGACGTGATGCTGCAGCCTCCTTCGTCTTCCATTTTTCTGGCGTTCAGCGGTTCGCCCATGCCCATCAAAATCGGCGACAAGCTGAAGGAACTCAAGTACGTGGCCTCGGTCGCGCCGACACTTCTGCAATTCAGTTCGTCCGGCGGAGTGGACGTTATTTACGGGATCGACCGCGACTCCTTCCGCGCCGTTTCCGGCGGCTTCGTTTTCCTGCAAGGCACGGATATGGAGGGGCCGGACGATTTGCTGGTGGACGACTGGGCGGCCAAGGCCAAGCGCATCACGGTCGGAAAAACGTACCGCCTGCTGAACCACGACTTTCACGTCGCCGGCATGGTCGAGCACGGAAAGGGCGCGCGCCTTTTCGTTCCCCTGGCCACGCTGCAGGACCTTGTCGGCGCGCACGACAAGGCGTCCGTGTTCTTTGTCCGCTGCACGCGTCCCGAGCACGCGCCCGACGTGATCGAGCAGATGCGCCAGATTTTTCCCGGCTACACCATCCGCCCGCTCAAGGACTATCTTTCGCTGATGACCTCGACCAATATTCCGGCGCTCGGCCCGTTCATCAACGCGATGATCGCGCTGGCGGTCGCCATCGGCCTGCTGGTGATTTTCCTCTCGATGTACACGGCGGTCATCGAGCGCACGCGCGACATCGGCGTGCTCAAGTCGCTCGGGGCCGGCCGGCGCTTCATCGTGCGGGCGGTGCTCTCCGAATCCGCCACGGTGTGCCTGCTGGGCATCGCGGCGGGCATCGCGCTGAGCTACGGCGCGCGTTCCGT
>DASPOW010000054.1:0-2204 GCA_035625855.1 Candidatus Methylomirabilota bacterium
GGACATTGTGCGGCAGAATTCCCCGGCGAGTGCGCCAGACGAGCTTGTCCTGCAGGGGAAAGGAATCGGCTGGAGCGCCTTCGGTGAGAACCACGGCGTCGGCGCGGCGGAGCGCGCTCAACGGCTCGCGCAACCGGCCGCCGGGGAGCAGGCGATCCTGGGCGTCGTAGGGCGTGACCAGAACGATGTCGAAGTCGCGCGCCAGGGCGCGATGCTGGAAGCCATCATCGAGAAGGTGAAGCTGCGACCCGAATCTCGATTCGGCGAAGTGGCCGGCGGCGAAGCGATCCTCGCCGACGATCACTGGCACCTGCAGACGGCGCGCGATCAGCAGCGGTTCGTCGCCGAATTGCTGGGGTAAACCGCCAGGGTCAACGAGCAAAACGCCACGGGATTCGCGTCCATAGCCGCGCGAGAGCACGTCGAACCGAATGCCGCGCGACTTGAGCAATTCCCCCAGCAGCATGACGAAGGGAGTCTTGCCGGAACCGCCGGCAGAGAGATTGCCGACGCTGACGACCGCGCCTTCGAGACGGCGCGCTCGAAGCAGGCCACGGTTATAGAACGCGTTGCGGGCGCGCACCAGGCCGCCGTAGATGGTCGAGAGCGGGTTCACGCTTTATGAGCAGCCTGGGCGGAGAGCGGCTGCGGCTCCGCTTCATCCTTGAGCAGCGAGGTCAAAGCATCGATCGTGCGCTGCGTGGCTCCAGTTTGAGACCGCATGGTTTCGGCGGCGCGACGCCCAAGCGCTGCGCGTGCCGCATCGTTCGATAGAAGATCCATCAGAGTGAGAGGGAATTCAGCCGGGCCGACGATGCGGACCGCGTCGCGGCTCTGGAACAAACCGACGATATCGCGGAAGTTTTCCGTATGGTTGCCCACCACGATTGCGACGCCGTGCGATGCGGGCTCGATGATGTTGTGTCCGCCCCGAGGAACCAGGCTGCCGCCGACGAACGCAACGTCTGCGAGGGCGTAGAGCGCGGAGAGCTCTCCGATGGTGTCGACCAGCAGGACGCCGCCGGTGATCGGCTCGCCATTCCACAGCGAGCGGCGCCAGAAGCGGACGCCCAGCTGCTGCAGGAGGGCGACAACACCGTCGAAGCGCTCCGGATGGCGCGGTGCGAGGATCATCACCGCCCGTGGATGCGTCACCAGGACATTTTCAAATGCCCGCAGCAGAAGCGGCTCTTCGCCTTCCACCGTACTCCCGCAGACCAGCACGGGGCCGGTGCCGCTCTCGCGGATCGATGCGCGCAGACTCTCGACAATCGGTGTGGAAGCCGCCGGTGGCATGTCGAACTTGAGGTTGCCGGTGACTTGGACGCGTGAGGCTTCTGCCCCGATGGACACCAGTCGTGAAGAGTCTTCATCGGTCTGGGCAAGGAACAGGTTGACGTTCGCCAGTTCACGGCGAAGCAGCCAGCGGAAGCGGCGATAATTGGGACGGGAGCGATCGGAAATCCGCGCATTGACGACGGCGATCGACGCGCCGCTGGCGCGCGCCAGCCGAAGAAAATTCGGCCAGAATTCCGTCTCCGCGATGATGACCAGACGCGGTTGCAAGAGGTGCAGGTAGGGGCGGATGGCGAAGGCGAAGTCCATGGGGAAATAGAAGACGCAGTCTTCTCCGAAGCGTTTTTGGGCGAGGGCCTGGCCGGTGTCAGTGGTGGTCGTGACCACGATTTGGAAATGGGGAAACTGCCGGCGCAGTCGTTCGACCAGGCCGGTGACGGCGAGAACCTCTCCGACCGATACAGTGTGGACCCAGATCACCGGCTTGCCGCTCCCGGCGGTCGTTTTCAGCCGGGCCGGGATTCTTCCCAGCCGCCCGGAAAATCCCGCACGGTACTTGCCGTGACGCAGCATCTGGAAAAGCCAGTACGGCAGGCTCAGCAGCATTCCCGCGCCGAGCAACAGACTGTAGAGCCAGTAGATCAAGGAGTCATTCTAAAGCAGTTGTCAGTTGCCGGTTCCCAGTTCTCAGTAGTCGGTTCTCAGAATCGATGGCGGGTATCGGCGAGTTTGAAGGCGGCGGTTGATTCCTCGATATAATCGAGGGCAAGGATCGACCTGATGTCAGGAAGAATGCGGATCGTTATTTTGCAGGCGGCGCTGGTGGCGCTGTGCGCGGCCGGTTGCCTGAGTGTTTCGGTCAGTGCCAAGGATTTCGTCAAGCCGGCAGCGCAGGCGGCCAAAACCTA
>DASPOW010000055.1:0-7505 GCA_035625855.1 Candidatus Methylomirabilota bacterium
CCCACGAGCAGCGCGAGTACCTGAAGACGGTGAAAAATTCCGCTGATGCGCTGCTCATTGTCATCAACGACATACTGGATTTCTCCAAAATCGAGGCCGGAAAACTCGAGTTCGACCGCCTGGATTTCAATCTCTGGAAGTCCCTGGAAGAAACCATGGAGACGCTGGCTCTGCGCGCGCACCAGCGCGGGCTGGAGTTCGCCTGCCGCATCCGCCCGGAGGTCTCGGAGTGGGTGGCGGGCGATCCGGGCAGGCTCAGGCAAGTGCTGGTGAACCTGATCGGCAACGCCATCAAATTCACGGAGAAAGGCGAGGTGGTGCTGGAAGTCTCGAAGGACGCGGAAGACGAGACCGGCGCGCTGCTGCACTTCGCCGTGCGCGACACCGGCATCGGCATTCCCGCCGAAAAGCAGAGTTTGATTTTCGGCGCATTCACCCAGGCGGATAGCTCCATGTCCCGGCGCTATGGCGGCACTGGTTTGGGCCTGGCGATTACCTGCCGGTTGGTGGAAATGATGGGTGGGCGCATCTGGGTGGAAAGCGAAGCGGGCCGCGGCAGCACCTTTCATTTCACCGCGCGCTTCGGCCACGCGGCCGCTCAACAACCTTCCGCGCGGCAACTCGAGCCGGACATGCTCCGCGGCCTGCGCGTCCTCGTAGTGGATGACAACGCATCGGTGCGCGAGATCCTCGCGGAAGTTTTCTCGGCGTGGAAGATGATGCCGGCGGTGGTCAGCAGCACGGCCGCCGCTCTCGAAGCTCTCGAAAGCGGTATCGCCAAGCGCTCGCCGTTTGCGCTGGTGGTCGCTGACGCGCAGATGCCGGGCGAAGGCGGATTCGAGCTGGCGTGCGAGATCGAACGGCGGCTCGGTGAAAACGCGCCGAAATTCCTGATGCTGCGGCCCAGTGTGAATGACACCGGAACGCCGTGCGGGGAGTGCGGAATCGATGCGTTTATTTCGAAACCCATCCAGCAATCGCAGCTGCACGATACCTTGCAGGACATTTTCGCTCCCCCCATTCCGGCCCGCGAAATCGTGCCGCTGCGAGCCCCTGCCGCAAACGAAGGCGCGCCGCATATGCGCATTCTGCTGGCCGAGGACAACGCCGTGAACCGCCTGGTCGCCACGCGCTTGCTGCAGAAGGGCGGATACCAGGTTGTGGTCGCGGAGAACGGGCGCGAGGCCGTGGATCTCGCGGAGCGCGGCGGCATTCAGCTCGTGCTGATGGACGTGCAGATGCCGGAAATGGACGGCTTCGAGGCCACTCAGGCCATTCGCGGCCGCGAACGAGCCACGGGCGCGCACTTGCCGATCGTGGCGATGACCGCGCATGCCATGAAGGGCGACCGCGAACGATGCCTCGCGGCGGGCATGGATGACTATCTCACGAAGCCGATCCGCAGCGCGGAATTGTTCGAGCTGCTCAGACACTATGCGAAAAAAGCCAGCCCGCCGCTGCAGGCGGAAAAGGAGCAAGCGTCTATGGCAGAACCGCAGGTGTGGAATCTCGCGGGGGCGCTCGAGCGCGTCGGCGGCGACCGGGATCTCCTCGGCGAGCTGATTGCCATTTTCGAAGTGGAGTCCCCCAAGCTCCTCGCCATGATTCACGCGGCGATTGAGCGCGGCGATGCTGCCGCTCTGGAATTGAACGCCCACGGTTTGAAAGGCGCGGCGGGAAATTTCTCCGCGGGTCCGGCGGCAGATCGCGCGCGCGAGCTGGAAATTATGGGACGCAACCGGAACTTGGAAGGCGCGGTGGAGAAACTCGGCCTTCTGGAAGTGGAGATCAAGCGCTTGCTCGCAGAATTCGAAGCCTTTCCGCGGAAAGTCGCAACCTGATGCCTCCAAGCGGGCGATGGCCGCGAATGAACAGCCGGCGCATCTGGGTCCAGATCTCCGCCGGGCGTCGTTGCAACTTTCATCTCACGGCGCATTTCATGCGCTGCGAAGCAGGTTCCGGGATTCCTGCCGGGGCCGGAAGTGCAGTTCGGGAGAAAACCACATGAGCCCTGAAATTGCCGGCGGCACCAACATTCTCATCGCGGAGGACGATCTCGTTTCCCGCCGCGTCCTGGAAGTTTTCCTGGCGCGCTGGGGTTATCGCGTCACCTCGGTCTCCAGCGGCGATGATGCCTGGCGGCTTCTGAATGAAGAAGGAGCCCCGCGCCTCGCCATTCTCGATTGGATGATGCCGGGAATGGAAGGCGTGGAAGTGTGCGCCAAAATGCGCGCGCAGCGTGACAAGCCCTACGTTTACGTCCTGCTTTTGAGCTCGCGCAACGAGAAAAAAGACATGCTCGCCGGTTTGCAGGCTGGCGCCGACGATTACCTCACCAAACCCTTCGACGCCGACGAATTGCAGGCCCGCCTCTTCGTTGGCGAGCGCATCCTGCATCTTCAGGATGAATTGATTTCCGCCCGCGACGCGCTGCAATTCCAGGCCACCCACGATCCGCTCACGGGCCTGCCCAACCGCGGAGAAATTTTGAACCTCGTGCAGCGGGAGCTGGCGCGCTGCCTCCGCACGGAAAAGGCTTTCGGCGTGATCATGGGCGATATCGATCACTTCAAGCGCGTCAACGACACACATGGGCACCTGACCGGCGACGCCATCCTTCGCGGCGTCGCTCTGCGCATGACCGCGCTCGTGCGCACCTACGACTCCGTCGGCCGCTACGGCGGCGAAGAATTCGTCATTCTTACGCCGCTCTCCGATGTCACCGGCACTCTTCGCGTGGCCGAACGAATCCGCGAGGGCATCGAAGCGACGAAGTTCGATACCGCCGCCGGAGAGCTTCGCCTCACCATCAGCCTCGGCGTGGCCATCCGCGATTGCGGCCACGCGCGGGATACCGAATCGCTCCTGCAGGCCGCCGACGCGGCGCTCTACCGCGCCAAAGCCACGGGACGCAACCGCGTCGAACTCGCCACGCCCGCTGATTTCGAACTACTGACCCTGGCCGGCGCACCATCGCAGGGAACACGCCGCTCCTGACACCCGCGCGCCATTCCAGTTGCCGTTTCTCTCCTCGGTGCGTCCGTCTCGGCGCACTGCGCCTCTCTCCTGTCCACCTCGTTTCATGAGACATTTTGTGCCGCGCCGGGTTTAACCGCGCAGAGGCACAATCAACGATGACGCTCCTATTGCGCCGCCGCATCATCATCCTTGGCGTAGTTGCGCTCCTGGCCGCTATCGTTCTCCACCGCGTCTATATCTTTGCCGCGAATCGCGCCGACAGAGGATCCCAATCCTCCGCCTACACCGCAGCCGCCGGGCCATTCGAGACGGCCACGGCCGACGATCTCCTCCTCCACGACGCGCAAAGAAACAAAGACCTGCGCGTAAAGGTCACCTACCCGAAAGCCGATGGGAAATTTCCGGTAATCGTTTTCTCTCATGGCTTCGGCGGCTCGAAAGATACCTACGCATCCCTCACCGAATTCTGGGCCGCGCGCGGCTACATCACCATCCAGCCCACTCATGACGATTCCATCGCGCAAAGAAAAGAGAATGGGCAGATTCGCGGCGCGCTCCAGGGCCTCTCAACACTCGGCCAGGACATTCAAGATCCCGTGCAATGGCGCAATCGCGCGCGTGACATTTCCTTCGTCATCGACTCGCTCGACGAAATCGAACGGCGCGTCCCGCCCGTTGCTGCAAAGCTCGACCGCACGCACATCGGCGTGGGCGGCCATTCCTTCGGCGCTCTCACCACCGAACTGATCGGCGGCCTCACCTTCACCCCCGCCGGCGAATCGCAGCCGCAGTCTCTGGCCGACCGCCGTGTCAGCGCCCTCCTGGTCCTCTCCGGCGCCGGTCCGAAGCAGCGCGGCGTCGAGGAAGAATCCTGGGCCGGCATCACCGCCCCGCTCATGTTAATGACCGGCACCCGCGATCTCGGCGTCGGCGGCCTCAAGCCCGAGCAGCGCATCAAGCCCTACGAACTCGTCCACAGCGTCCACAAATTCGCCATCGTTCTCGATGGCGGCGGCCACATGACTTTCACCGGCATCCCCGCAAAAGCAGGCACCGAACCCGCAGTTCTCTTCGAAACGGTGAAAGTCGCCAGCGTAGCCTTCTGGGATGCCTACCTGAAGAACAGCGAAACAGCGGAAGCCTATCTGCACTCACCGGCCCTGGTAGATTTCAGCAACAACAAAGCCAAGCTCACCACCCAGTAGCCCTACCCAGTACCGCCGGCGTCCCCGCCGGCATCTTACGAAGATGTGCGCGGATAAATCGCGAATCACGCGCGGATCGAAACGGAAAATCGCGGGGGGATGTTGACTTTTTTCCCGCCCGCGCCAGCGCCATTCGTTGACGCACATCTCGCCGGATGCCGGCAGCGCCCCGCCGCTACCGCGTGGCCACGATAAAAATCCGCCGGAACGGAAACAAAGTCTTGCCATTCGCCTGCTTCGGGAAAGCCCGCGCAATTCGATCCGCGTAAGCCGCCACAAATTCCTTCGCTTCATCCTCCGGCAAAGCTTGCATGTAAGGCCGCAACTGCGTCCCGCGAAAGAATTCCACCACTGGATTCTCGCCTTCCAGTTCGTGCTGGTAAATCGTCTCCCAAATATCCACTCGCGCAGCCTGCGGCGAGATCCATCGCCAATATTGCTCGGGCGTGTGCACCACAAGCCGCAAAGTAACCGGCAGCAATCGCTCGCGCCAGCGCTCTTCCCGCGCCGTCTCCAGCATCAGCAGATGCCCGGGACTGTCGATGTGCCGCGGCATCTGTATCGCAAAAAATCCGCCTTGGCGCACCTGCCCGAGCAGCGCCGGCAACAAATGCTCGTGGTCCGGCACCCACTGAAACGTAGCGTTTGAAAAAAGCAAATCCGCCGGTGCCTCAGCACGCCATGACCTGACGTCGGCCTGGACCCACTCAATCTTCGGAAATTCCCCACGCGCGTGCGCCAGCATTTCCGCCGAGCTATCGATGCCGGTGATGCGCGCCTCCGGCCAGCGTTCTTGCAGCGCCTGCGTAAGATGCCCGGTGCCGCAGCCCAGATCGTAGATGCGTTCGCAGCTCTCCAGCGGTATGTGCGCGATCAAGTCATACGCCGCGCGAAAGTGCACGTTGGAATATCGCAGATAAGTTTCAGGATGCCACACGCTCATCGCAGGTCAGTATATCGTAGGGGCGGGGCTTGCCCCGCCCGCCAACGTAACGCCCGGCGAATTCGTGGGCCACTGCCCTGCGTTCTTTCTCAAAATCCTCTCGGCGTAGGGGCGCTACTTGCTGCGCCCGCCAACGTAACGCCCGGCAAACCCGTGCGCCATCGGCCCGCATTGCGTCTCAAGATCTTTCTTCGTAGGGGCGGGGCTTGCCCCGCCCGCCAACGCAACGCCCAACGAATGTGTGGGCCATTACCCCGGGTTGTTTCCGCGCCCGCGAGCCTCACCACACTTCGCGTTCTTCCTCCCGCTCCTTCTTATTCTTCTTCCGCCGCTCCTCTTCTTCCTGCTTTTCGTACTCCGCGATCTCCTCTTCGCTCATTTGATATTCGCCGCGCGAGGCGAACATCGAATTCCCGCGCTGATCTTTCACCGCCTGCTGCATGCGCGCGTGCCCGCTGGTCACGAACCGTGACGTTCGCGTCGAGCGCGCGATCGCCCCGGCTTCCATTAACAGGTCGCTGATCTTCTCGAAGAAATCGTGGAAGTGGTAGGGAAGTATGGAATACGGCAGCTCCTGTGCTTCCAGTTCCATCACCACGTCGGCCGCAATTCCCGCTGGAACAAGAAACAGAACGCGCAGCCTCCTCTTGCGCACCTTGGTGATTTCATCCGGACTGCGCTTCACCGCCGTGCGCATCAATTCCTTCTCCTCTTCTTCGGCTTCCAGCGTCACTCCTTCGGCGTGCGCCAATTCATTCAGGATCTGGAACAGCGGATTGCTCGGAGGGCAAAGCTCGACGTTGGCGATCACCAGATGCCACGCCCCGGTAAGAAGCTGTTGCAGCGTTTGCTGCGCGTCCGTCACCACCTGCACGTGCCAGCCCTCCGCGCTCAACAGCAGGCGCAAAGCCTGCTGGCTCGCCGGCGTCGAATCCAATATCAGGATTCCCACATCCGGTGCCGCCTTCTTCGCTTCCGGGTTGGCCATCGCAGTCAGTATAAAAGTGCAGGTATAGAACCCTGCTCTTTTCATCGGCCCGGTTTCCACCGGCATGATTTGTTCTTCCGGACAGCCCCGGTTTACCGGCCTGTACGAAGGTACAGGCGAAGAAAAAGCAAAATAGTTCTTGACAGGGCGAACAAAAAGCGAATACTATCCCCATCGTGCGGCGAGGCTTTCGATGGCCACTACACTCACTCTTCGACCGGCAGCGGATCTTTCCCGGATCCGTCGCGCCCGGCCGGAGCAGACCAGTCTCACCTTATTCCCCCATGCCGCTCGCCACGGCAATGACGACAACGCCTGCAGCGCTTCCGCGCCCACTCCGGTGCCTGACCGGAGCACGAAGCCTGCGGCGGAACTGGTCGGCATCGCGCGCCTCGCCGCTTCCTCCCTTCGCGCCGATGCCAAACGGGGAACCGAATATTTCGTTCTACCCGTCCGCTCCATAATCAACCGCTGTGATTCCGAGCGCGTGCCCTTCAACTACACCATCAATCCCTATCGCGGGTGCGAATTCGGCTGCCACTACTGCTACGCCCGCTACACCCACGAATTCATGGAGCTCGATGGCGGCGAATTCGAAAAGAAGATTTACGCCAAGCGCGACGCCGGAGCACTCGTCGCGCGCGATTTGGAAAATCCGCGGCTTGCAGGCGAGCACATTGCCATCGGTGCCGCCACGGATCCGTATCAGCCGGCGGAACGCGCGTTCGGAGTGACCCGCGCGATTCTGCAGAAAATGGCGGAGCGTTCAGGTTTGAGCGTGTCAATCACCACAAAATCGAATCAGGTCGTGCAGGATTTGGATTTGCTCAAGCGCATCGCGGAGAATTCCTCGATCTCCGTCAATCTCTCGATCACCACGATGCGGCCCCGCCTGGCCCGTCTGCTCGAGCCCCGCGCCCCGCGCCCGGATCTGCGCATGGAGACGGTGAAGAAGCTGCGCGAAGCAGGCATCGCCGCAGGCGTCCTGGCCATGCCGGTCATCCCCGGAATCACGGACACGCCCGCCGATCTCGACACTCTCGTGTGCGCGGCGAAAGCAGCCGGCGCTCAATGGGTCGGCGCGCGCGTCCTCTACCTGATGCCCGCCGCCCTGAAGCAATTCCTGCCCTTCGTGCAAGCCAGGTTCCCGCGCCTGGCCCGCCAATACCACGAATGGTACAGGCGCCACAACGGCGCCCCCAAAAGCTACACCGACGAAATAGCCAACCGCTTCGCTGCCTTACGCAAAAAATACGGCATCAATTCGCGACCCGAAGTTCCGGCTCGCCCGCTCTCCGGCCCCCCGCAAATGAATCTCGAATTGCTCCCAGTCGAAAGTATCGCGGCAACCGCGGAGTCAAATTCTAAGCATCTCCCAGGCATGCCCATC
>DASPOW010000056.1:0-6272 GCA_035625855.1 Candidatus Methylomirabilota bacterium
GCGGGAAAACGTTAACAGGTTTCAGCTCGCCCACGAAGCGGAACGCGCCGCCCATGTAAGCGAGCGCCCAAAGACGGTGGAGCTTCTTGCCTTTTCCAAAGCGCAACTCGTAGAGCGGCACCTGCTTTTCGCGCAATGCGAGCACCGGATAGACCAGTTCGCCGGAGCCATCGTCGCAACTCGCGACGTGTTTGCTGGCGGTCGTGTCCGTGGCTCCGTCCCGCAGAACGCCGGCGAAGAATTCCCGCAGTTGCTCATCCAACCGCGGAAGCGCCGGCCGATACTGCCCGTAAAGGTCCGCGGAGTTCTCTCCGAAGACGTCGCCGTACCAGGATTCGGGCACGGTCTGCGTCAGGCTGGCGAGGAGCGCCGCGTACTCTGCGGAATTGGGTTCCTTAGCCGCGTGCACGATGTCTTTTCCGAGTCGTGCGAGTTCGCCGGAACCGTCTCCGTACGACGTCACCGGCTTGGGTCCGTCTGATGCGGAGGCTGCGAGCGGCAGCTCGCAAGGCAACAGCAGGGCAAGCAGAGCGGCCCGCCGAACCGATGGCCCCAGGCGGCGCATGGAGTCATCTTAGACACAGAAAAGACCGGGGCAAAGGAAAAACTCCGCGGGATTCGAGTCACGCCGCTGCGACGCTGCGCTTCCAGCGGCGCCAGGCGGCGCGCACGGGAAAGAAAAGGATCAGCGCCCAGAGCAACAGCGACGGCCCGTAGCCCGCCGCAAAAAGCCCGATACCCACCAGACTTTCCACGGCGCCGCGGTACCCGCCGACCAGGGCGTTTCTCAGGCGCACGGGAATCGCCGGCAGCGCCGAGCCGAGATGCGCTTTGAATTCCTCGGAAAGGGTCAGTTGAATCGAGGCGAACTGGACGCGCTGCTCGAGCGATTTCTGTTCCGCTTCCATCTGTTCGATTTCGCCGCGCACGCGCGCGATTTCTCTCTCGACGGCCAGGACCTCGCCGATCTTTCCGCTGCGTTGCAGGAGGATCGCGCGCAGCCTCTCTTCGGTTTCACGCGAATTCCTGAGGCGCGCCCGGAGATCGGCGTGTTCCTTGGTGACTTCTTCGCCGCTCTGAGTCTCGGTTTGCACTTGTCCGAGGCCTTTCAGGTCCGCAAGGGCCACGGCGAGCTCTTGTGCCGGGATGCGCAGGTCCGCATTCAGGGAACGCGCCGAGCCTTCCGCCGTGTTGACAGTGAGATTGGCCCAGTAGCCGCGATGTCGCGCGAGGATTGCGTCCAGCGAAGCGCGCACCGAGTCGAACTGCTTCACGACAATCGCCAGCGTTGCGGTGCGCGCAATCAATGGCTCTTCCGCCGCCACGGGAGCCGCGGGGGCAGGGGCCGTTTCTGGTGCTTGAAGCTTGCCAAAGGTTCCCACCGCGCGGCTTCGCGGCAGGCCATTCACGACGTCAATGCCTGCGGATGCGAGGCCGCCGTCGACCGAATCTCTCCCGCGCGCGCTGCTAAATCGATCCGCGGGGCCGTTCCTGTCTGTCGAAATCCAACGATCATCAGGTCGCAGTTCTGAAACGGTCTTCATTTGCCGGTTGGGGGTTCTCAAGAGGAACGCCACAACCAAGCCGGCAGACACCAGGCCCGCCGCCCAGCGTCCAGCCCGAGTGCGCGGCAAAAGGCGCGGCATGCGCGCCTTCCCTACGACACGGCCGACGCGGTCTCCGGCCTTTCTCTCGAAGCGGTTGTCAAATTCCGGGGTGGGTGAGCCGGCGTCCCACGCCGCCATTTGCTGCGAAACACTCCGCAGCGCGGCGGCCGTCTGGCGGCATTCGCCGCAGCTTTCGGCATGGGCCGCAATGGCATCGGACTGCCCGTCTCCCGCTTCGCCGTCCAGCCAGGCCATCAATTCTTCGACGGAGACCGTATGGGTGCTGACGTTCATGTGCGTGCCTCAATCTGTGCCGCGCGTTGCGGCGCTTTTGCCTGCAGCAAGTCGCGCAGCGCGAGGCGCGCGCGAAACAGCCGCGACCGCACCGTGTTCACGGGGATTCCCAGCACGTCCGCAATTTCGGCGTAGCGGAGTTGTTCGTACTCGCGCAGCATCAGGACCTCGCGGTCCATCGCATCGAGCTTGCCGAGCGATTCGCGCAGCAAAAGTCCGGCTTCCGAGGTGTCACGCGCGGCCGGGTTCGCGGCCTCCGTTTGCCCGCCGAGAATGAAGCCGCGGATGGTTGCTTTCCGGCGCTCTTTGCGGAGGATGTTCAAGCCGATCGCGTACAGGTACGTGCGGAAGAGCGCCTTGGGCTGGTAGCGGGCCGCACCGCGGACGACGGCCAGGAAGGTGTCCTGCGCCAGCTCCTCGGCGCGGGCCGGGTCGGTCACCCGCCGGCGGAAAAAGCCGCAAATCGGGGTGCGGTAGCGCCGGAACAGCTCGCCGAAGGCCTCCGGGCGGCCCTGGCTGAACTCCAGCATCAGCCGCTCGTCGCTATGCTCCATTCCGGTTTCCTGGTCCATGAGTACGATGCAGCATTTCTAGAACGAGAATCGGCCGCACTCTTGCGCAGCGACTTCTTCGCGCACTCGCGCTCATACATGTAATGCCGCCGGAGCGAGAAAAGTTCCAACGGACAGTGGCTTGGGAGCGGCAGTCCGGCCGCTTGGACTACGACCCGATGGAGGAACGCACGGCCCAGGCGAGGGATTCACTGAAGCGCTTCACGTCGGCCTCTTTTTCGGCTTCCACCATGACCCGGGCCAGCGGCTCGGTGCCGGAATAGCGCAGGACAATGCGGCCGTTGTCGCCGAGCGCCGCCTGGGCTTCGGCCAGCGCGCGCGCCACCTGCGGCAGCGATTCCAGCGGAGGCTTGCTGCGGACCTTGATGTTGACGATGGTCTGCGGGTAGTCCTTGAACCCGTCCACCAGCCCTTGGAGCGGGCCGCGCATCGCGACGAGCGATGCGATTTTCAGCCCGGTGAGCAGGCCGTCGCCGGCTGGGGAATCCTCCAGGAAAATGATGTGGCCGGACTGTTCTCCTCCGAGAACCTGCTTGCTGCGAAGCAGTTCCTCCAGGACGTAACGGTCTCCGACGGCGACTCGCGTCAGGCGGATGCCCTCGCGCGCGAGCGCCCTCTCCAGGCCGAGGTTGGACATGGAGGTGGCGACGACGCAGTCGCCCTTCAGGCGGCCCTGCGACTTGAGGTGGCGCGCTTCGATGAGCAGAATACCGTCGCCGTTCACGACGCTTCCGCCGGAGGCGACGAAAAGCGCGCGGTCGGCGTCGCCATCGAACGCGATGCCCAGCGCGGCGCGTTCCGCGACGACCCGCTTCTGCAAGCCTTCGAGATGAAGCGAGCCGCACCCGGCATTGATGTTGCGCCCGTTCGGGTCGACGTTCGTCGCGATGACGTCGGCGCCGAGCGAGCGAAAAAGTTCGGGCCCGAGGCGGTAAGCCGCGCCATTCGCACAATCGAGAACGACGCGCAACCCCGAGAGCTTTGCTCCGGGCGGCACGCGGCTGCGAAGAAAGGCGAGGTATTCGGCGTCAAGGGATTCGTCCGCCGCGAGGGCGGGCGGGTTCGCAGGGGGCGGCTCCTCGCGCAGCCGGAGAATCTCCGTTTCCAGTTCTTCCTCAAAGGAGTCCGGAAATTTCATTCCCGCGTGGGAGAAGAGCTTGACACCGTTGTCCTGATACGGGTTGTGCGATGCGGAGATGACCACGCCCGCGCCGAAATCCTCCTGGCGCACCAGAAAGGCAACGCCGGGTGTGGTGATGATACCCGCAAAGCTGGCGTCGGCTCCGGACTGCCTCAGGCCGGCGGCCAGCAGCGCGGCAATGTGCGTGCCGGACTCGCGGGTGTCCATGCCGATGAGCACCCGAAGGGAGTCGTGTTCGCGCCGCAGCGAGTTCGCCAGCGCGCGGCCTGTCGCATAAAGGGTCGCGTCGTCCAGAGGCTCGGTGCCGGGTATGCCGCGGATTCCGTCAGTGCCGAAGAGCTGTTTCGCCATGCAAGTGCGCGAGAAAGAGACGTGGTCGCGCTGAATCGGTTGCCAGGAAAGTTTAGCACAGCGTTTTTGGCCCGCCGGGTGAAGGGGGGCAGGGCGTTTCATCTGCGGCAAGACGCAAGCCCTTCGGCGCCCGCCCCGGCTCTCGTGCGCTCCGCGAACGCTCCGCCCTCACGTGCCGCCGAGTTGTGCTACCTTGATGCGCCGAAAGAGTTGGCGCCCGCATGACCGTACGAAGCGACACGATCCACCTCCCCGGCGTGGCGTTCAGTCTGCGCGTCATCGCTGGCGCGATTTTCCTGTTGTTCTGCTACTACGCCGCCGGCGTGGTGATTACGCTTCTCCTTTCCATCCTGATTGCCTACCTTCTCGATCCCGCGGTTGAGCTTCTTGAGCGCCTGCGGCTGCCGCGGATCGTCGGCGCGATGATCATGGTCATCATCATGATCGCCAGCGTGGCCGGGGCGGGTTACATGCTGTGGACGCGCGCGGCGGAGTTTGCCCAAAGCTGGCCGCGCTATGCTCTTATCCTGAAGCAGGGAATAACCGCGGTGGATAACCGCATTCAGGGGATCGAGCGCGGTGTCACGGGACTGGAGCGGCCGCCCCAGCCCTCTCCTCCGGTTCCCACGCTTGCCGGACCGGGTGTGATCCAGATGCTGTTGTTGCGCGGCGCGAACTCGCTTTACGCGCTGTTTCTCGAAGCCACCTTCGTGCCGTTTCTGGTCTTCTTCATGCTGGCAACGAAACGCGACCTTTGGCACGGGACGCTACAGCTGTTTCCGGTAGCTCAGCGCACTCAGGTGAAAGAGACGCTCGATGACTTGCGCGAAGTGCTGAGGGGTTATCTGGTGGGGATGACCATCGTTACCCTGATCGTGATGACGATGAGCGCCGTCTTCTTCTGGTGGATTGGGCTCGACTATCCGATTCTCACGGGCCTGGTCTCGGGCCTGTTCAACATGGTGCCCTACCTGGGCGCCGTGCTGGCCTGGATTCCCCCGATGGTCCTGGCTCTGGCCAGGTGGACGACCGTGGGGCCGTTCTTGGGAATCGCCGGCACGCTGCTGGCGATCCACATCGTTGCGCTGAACCTGATTGCTCCCGGGCTTGTCGGGCGCCGCGTGAGGCTCAACGCCGTGGCCATCACCATATCGCTTCTCTTCTGGGGATGGGTCTGGGGCGCTATGGGGCTCATCCTTGCCATTCCGATCACGGCCACGCTGCGCGTCGTGTGCGATCATACGGATACCTGGAAGCCGGTCGGCCGCTGGCTGAGCGCATGAACGAAGAGCGGCCCGCAGCGGAAAAAACCAATCCGTGAGGTGAGCCCATGAAGTTCTTACGCTGCTTGTCTGTCGTGTTGGCCGGCATGATCGGCTTGATGCTCGCTCCCGAAGCCGGAGCGTGGGGCTGCAAGGGCCATCAGACGGTCGCGTACATTGCCGCAAAGCACCTCACTCCGGAGGCGCGGCAGTTCGTGCAGAAGCTCCTGCAGGAGAATCCCATCGATCCCACGCTCAGGCGCTATTGCGGCAGCACGAGCGACCTCATGGCCGACGTCTCCAGCTGGCCCGACGATGTCCGCAACGACCGCAAGAACGGGCCGTGGCACTACATCGACATTCCGCGCGGCGCGCGCAAGGGGCCGCTCGATGCGTACTGCGGGCAGGATGGCTGCATCACGCGCGCGATCGCGGAGCAACTCGCCATCCTCAAGGATAAATCCGCGGATGGCCTGAAACGCGCGGAGGCGCTGCGCTACCTGATTCATTTTGTCGGAGACCTGCACCAGCCCCTTCACGCCATCACCAACGGCGACAACGGCGGGAACTGCACCGCGGTCAGGTATCTTCGCTACGAGCCCCTCCTGAACGAGGGCCACCCGGAGCGGGAGAGCTACTCTCCGAATCTTCATTCGATCTGGGACACGGAAATTGTCGAGCGCGACATGGAGATTTCCAACCCGCGCCGCTATGCCGATGCGCTGGACGAGAGTTTCCGCGCGCAGATCCCGGCGTGGGAAGCCGCGGGAATTCACGTGGATGAGTGGGCTTGGGAGAGTTTCACGCAAGCGGAAGAGCACGTGTACGGGCCGCTGCGCGTGCCCGTCGAGGCCAAGCCCGATGCGAAGCCCGCGACGTGCAGCGAAAACGACCACGTCGGCCGGCGGATGTTTGAAAGGCATCTTGCCGCCGGTGACTCCTACCAGGCCCAGGCGGGGAAAGTCGTCGAAGCAAGACTCGTTCAGGCGGGCGTGCGCCTGGCGATGATCCTGAATCAAGTTTGGCAGTAAGCGAGTTTCATCGG
>DASPOW010000057.1:0-2869 GCA_035625855.1 Candidatus Methylomirabilota bacterium
CGTGGGCGAGGTGATGGCTATCGGGCGGACGTTCAAGGAGGCGCTGCAAAAGGGAATTCGGGCGCTCGAGCCGAGTTCGCCGTGGCGCGCGCCTGTGGATGCTCCGGACTCGCTGCTGCGCGAGAAGCTGGCAACGGCGCGCCCGGACCGGATTCACTGGCTCATGACGGCGCTGGAGCGGGGACTGCCGGCGGAAGAAATCTGCGAGCTGACCAAGATCGATCCCTGGTTTATCCACCAACTGGAGGAACTGGCGGCGATGAGCCGCCGAGCCGCGGGGGTTACGGTCGAGACAGCCTCGCGAGACTTGCTGCGCGAGGTGAAGAGGCACGGGGCAAGCGACGAGCAACTGGCCCATACCTGGAACACGACTCCCGCGGCCGTGCGGCTGCAGCGCGCGAGATGGAAGGTGACCCCGGTCTTCAAACGCGTGGATACGTGCGCGGCAGAATTCGAATCGTTCACGCCGTACCTCTACTCAACCTACGAGGATGAGGACGAAGCCGATCCGCAGGAGCGCAAGAAGGTCATGATCCTCGGAAGCGGGCCGAACCGCATCGGGCAGGGAATCGAGTTCGACTATTGCTGCTGCCACGCGTCGTTCGCGCTGCATGAAGATGGTTACGAAACCATTATGGTGAACTGCAACCCGGAGACGGTTTCGACGGACTACGACACTTCGGACCGCCTCTATTTCGAGCCGCTCACCCTGGAGGACGTGCTGGCGGTAGTGGAGCGCGAGAAACCGCAAGGGGTCATCGTACAGTTTGGCGGGCAGACGCCGCTGAACCTGGCGCTGGAACTGAAGCGCAACGGCGTGCCCATCGTGGGCACCGCGCCGGAATCCATCGACCTGGCGGAGGACCGCAGGCGATTTGGGAGGCTGCTGGAGGAGTTGCGCATCCCGCAGCCCCGGAACGCGACGGCCCTGGTGCCGGAGGAAGCGGCGCGTGTCGCCGGGGAGATCGGCTTGCCGGTCTTGGTGCGGCCCAGCTACGTTCTGGGCGGCCGGGCGATGGTCATCGCCTACGACGTAAACACGGTGCAGGAGTATGTGGCCCAAGCAGCGTTGATGGGCCCGGCGCGGCCCGTGCTGATTGACCAGTTCCTGGAAGAAGCCACCGAAGTGGACGTGGACGCGCTCGCCGACGGGACCGACGTGGTCATCGGCGGAATCATGGAGCACATCGAGGAAGCGGGCATTCACTCCGGGGATTCCTCGTGTGTACTGCCTCCGGTAAGCCTGACGCCGGGAGTCATGGAAAAGATTCGTTCCTACACGAAGCGGCTGGCCCAGGCGCTTAAGGTGGTCGGCTTGATGAACGTCCAGTATGCGATTCAGCGGGACACGGTGTACGTGCTCGAGGTGAACCCGCGGGCGTCGCGCACGGTGCCTTACGTAAGCAAGGCCACCGGCGTGCCTCTGGCGAAGGTCGCGGCGCGGCTGATGATGGGCAAGAAGCTGGCGGAGATGGACATTCCGCTGGCGCGGTTGGGCGACGTGGCGGAGATTCCAGTGCACGAATTCTACGCGGTGAAATCCCCGGTGTTTCCGTTCAACCGGTTTCGAGGGGTGGACACGATACTCGGCCCGGAGATGCGCTCCACCGGGGAAGTGATGGGCACGTCCGCATCGTTCGGGCAAGCGTTCGCCAAGGCGCAACTGGCGGCGGGGCAGAGGCTCCCGCGTAAAGGCACAGTGTTTCTCAGCGTGAACGACCGCGACAAGCGCCACCTGGGTTCTTTGGGAGCCGATCTGGCTGCGCTGGGTTTCCGCCTGCTGGCGACACGCGGCACGGCCAGCGTATTGCAGGCCAGCGGCGTGCCGGCTGAGGCCGTTTACAAGGTAAACGAGGGCCGGCCGAACATCGTGGACCTCATCAAGACGGGGAAGATCGACCTGGTCATCAACACGCCCCTGGGACGAGAATCGTTTTACGACGAGAAGTCCATCCGGCGGGCCGCGATCCGGTACAACATCCCCTGCATCACTACGCTGTCGGCGGCGCACGCGGCGGCACGCGGAATTCAGGCCATGGCGGAGTCCGGGTGCGAAGTCGCCGCTTTGCAGGACTTGCACCGGGCGCGCGCCCGGTCGGCGGACGCCTCTCCGGCGGAGGTTTAGGATGGCGCTGGACCTATCGGGGATTTTCGCGCCGCTGACGACACCTTTCGGTGCCGACAGTTCTGTGGCGATTGCGGCCCTAAAGCACAACCTAGGTCTCTACAACCAGACCGGGCTCGCCGGATACGTGGCGCTGGGTTCGACAGGCGAAGCGGTTTACCTTTCGCGAGGGGAAGGGGAGGCCGTCCTCACCGCGGTGAAAGAGGCGGCCGGACCGGGAAAACTCCTCATTGCCGGGACGGGGGCGGAATCGGCGGTGGAGACAATCGAACGGACGCGACGCGCAGCGGAGATCGGATACCCCGTCGCGCTGGTGAAGACGCCGTACTACTACAAGGCGCAATACACGCCGAGCACGTTGATTGACTATTTTGGCCGTGTCGCCGACGCTGCTCCCATACCCATTGTTCTGTACTCGGTGCCCAAGTTCACCGGAGTAACCCTCGAGGCCAGGGAAGTATCCGCCTTGGCCGCGCACCCGAACGTCATCGGAATCAAGGACAGCTCCGGAAGCGTGCAGAGAATCGGGGAAATGGTCGCGGCGGCGGCGCCTCCTTTTCAGGTGCTGACAGGGTCGGCGGCGGCGCTCCATGAATCTCTGGCAAGGGGTGCGCGCGGAGCGATTCTCGCGCTGGCGTGTGTCTTGCCGGAGATGTGCGTGGAGCTCTACCAGGCGTTCCGTGCCGGAAATCAGGATCGCGCGCGGGAGCTTCAGGGAGCCCTTCTGCCCGCGTCAAAGATCGT